>DATFMK010000086.1:0-10240 GCA_035267005.1 Balneolales bacterium | reverse complement strand
TGTACTAAGTTTTTGTCATCGCGCTCGATTTATCCTCCGACATATAACCGGTAACATCCAAGGGCATTTCGTCGGACCGCCTCACGCAACCAATGCCGGTTATAGCGGCACAGCCAGGCTCAACTTTGTCCCGAATATTTTCCGGAACCGGAATTTATTTGGAACCGGATCCGGATCCTCCGCTTGAATTCAGGATCTTGAACGTGCCCGCTGAAGTTTTAAGCTCCTGTTCCTTTTCAAAAGACTTCTTGTATCGATCGACTGTATATTCGGCGGCCTTGCCGTCAAGCCCCACCACCGGCTCCAGATTCTCCCCGGCATCCGGATTTAAAATCTGGTTATTCATGGCGGATTCATAAGAATTTCCGAAGTTCATATTCAAATAATCGATCCGTTGAGCTTCGGGAACATTCCCGGCACAGCTCCATAATGAGACAAAGAACATCGCCAGTACCGCCATCCATATGATATTGCCTTTAAATATCTTCATTTCGCCCTCCAATGAAACTTTTCAAATTAAATAGGACACGGATTTTCACAGACCCGCCAGCCATGCGAGGCACAAGCGGGCAGGTATGCACAGTATATCATTTTAATTCAAGAATCCTGCCAATCTGCGTTATCTGTGTCCCAAAAAAGAAATTCATATATTATTAATTTATTCTTTTTCTTTTTCAAAAATATGTCCGAAATCTCCGTCGAGTTCCGCTTCTCCGATACCGGCACTTTCATGGGACTTGCCGAAGATTCCCCAGAGATAAAACTCGGCATCGTCCGGGTGAATATAGAAATCTGTGGGCAATGTCTGTTCGGCCATATTCAATGGTTTCACGATATGGGGGGTAACGATAATCACCAGTTCCGTCTCGTCGTTTTGATACGCTTTGCTCGAGAACAGAGCCCCAAGGACCGGGATGTCTCCCAATACCGGATATTTGTCGACATTATCTCTGGTCGATTCCTTGAGAATACCGGCAATGGCAAAGCTCTGACCATCGGCCATCTCCACCATGGTGGATGCCCGGCGCGCCAGTAACCCCGGTACCGTCGATGCCCCAATCTGCGTGGCAACGTTATAATCCAGTTCCGATACAATGGGTTCCACTTTAATGGCGATCCGTTTTTCACTTAAAACAGTGGGGGTAAAGGCCAGTTCGACGCCGTATGGCTTAAAGTCAACACCGATATTCCCGAATTGATCGATGCTGGGTATGGGAAACTCGCCGCCGGCCAGAAAATTTGCCGTCTGGCCGCTTAAGGCAATCAGGTTCGGTTCTGCCAGAATTTTTACCAGCCCGTTTCCTTTGAGAAAATCGATGATACCGGTGTACTGCGTATTTCCGCCGGGTGAAATATTACGTATAAGGGCTGTAGCGTTGTCCGAATATCCTGTCACTCCATCTGTAAAGGTGCTCAAACCTCCCAATAAAGAAACACCGAACTCTCCAGCGCTGTTAAGAACACTGAAATTAATGCCGAGTCTTTTGATCACCCGTTTGGTCATCTCCGCCACTCTCACCTCCAGCATGACCTGCTGGCCTCCGGAAACGTTGAGAAGATTGACGATGTTGCCTTCCCCGGCATAGGCCTTGGTCAGCACCATAACCTGATTGAGGCTCGAAGTGCTGGAAACCGTCCCGGCCAGGGTCACCGATTTTTTTGTTGCAAACATACGAATCTCTTTTTCCTCCGGGAGGATTTCGTGGATTCTTTGCTTTAACTGGGAAATATTGAACGTTACGGCGATATCGTAAATACGGAAAATTTGCCCGTTTTTCCACAAACTGAGATTGGTAACGCCGGGTTTCAACCCTTTGATGTAAATATCCCTGACACGAGTCTTTCGGTTAACCTTGGGTATAAATAAAAAATCTGCAATATCCGGCGCAGCTATGGCAATGCGTATATGATCTGAATCCCTGACCGTTTCAGGGATCGGGAGGACATATGATTTGCCCACCGCTATTTCGATCTCCTGGGATGCCTGGACTGCCGTTTGAGTTGTATCCGTTGCCCAGGAACCGGCGGAAAAGATCAATAAAACAATTGCAAGACCAAATATTGCGGTTCCACTTATCCAGAATCTTTTTGGCATGAACATGGGTCCAATCCTCCCTGGTCGTTAAAATGTCTTTATTTGTCTATCAAGCCCTTTTATGACTTCCAACGTGAAACCTTTGTGGGCCGGAGCCGCTCTTCCAACGCCCCTCGGTGTAACGCCTTCATTCAAGACCTCTTTTGATTTCACCCTTTCTGAGGGATCCACCGGACGGTAAGCGGCCAGTATTTCCTTATGCGTCGCGCCGGTTGTCAGCACCGTCTCGGTATCCAGAACACTTCTTAGGGCGAAGTGGATTTTTCCCGAATTCGCCGCAAGGATTATCTTTTCCCCCTGTTCAGGCGTAACTTCCAAGGTATAAACATTGACCGGAGAGGGTTTTCCTTCAGGATTTCTCCGAAGCTGGGGACCGGTTGCAAGCACCAAAACATTTTCAAAAACGGTCTTGTTTTTATCGCCCGCAGTCAGCATTATGTCCACACGGTCACCGGGATTGATAAGGCCTGACGACCCGAGCACTTTGTTGCCGGCAATGGATACGGCACGTTTTCCGGGTTTTAAAATTGCCGCCATTCCGCCTTCTTTCACCGTTGTGGGAGCCAGCCTGGATTCCAGAATCAGTTCCTGCCGCTTCATGGGTTCAACGACAACCCTCCCTGCAATCTTTTCCGGGGTTAGAAAATGTCCTGCAGGAAGACTCTCCTCAAGATAAGATACCGTTTTCATCATCTCGGGTTTCAGCTTCATTCCCGGATGCAGATCCACCTCTGCAATAACAACCTGGATGGTCTTAACCTCTGCTACTTTTTTGGGAGCCGTCTGCTTTTTCATCCATTTATAAAGCAAGAAACTGGCAACAACAGCTACCACTAAAGCCAATACTATAGGAACCACTGCTCTCCATCTTCCCATGGCCGGTCTCCTTATTTTGTCCTTTTAATTTATTGTTCTTTACTCCCCAATTGAGCCGTCCTCATTGAGAAGAAATTTTCATATTATTCAGTACGACTGATTGAAAATCGATTGTTTTTTTGGTGATATATTTTTTATATTTTCTTTTTCCGGTCCGGCCACCCTCACCACCCGTTAATCGGGCGTTTTTGCCCGAAAAAGATCGGTTTAAATCGGGTTATACCCGTAATATTCCATTACGACATAAGAGAAGGTGCCAATGGCAATTGCAACTCCGTAACATAATTTAGGTTTTTTTTCAGTTTCGTCGGCTGGAATTGGAATAAATTGTTTTGTAAGAACAAATGATTTGATCGTGATCGAACTTCTTTTTATGAAATCTTTCAAATATTTAATATTGAACAGCAAAATTATCAGCGCATAGAAACCTCCGGCAATGGCGGTATACAGAAAAGCAATGAACACTCCTTTGGGACCGGTAATTGCTCCGATCGCTCCCATTAACTTAGCATCTCCTGCGCCCATGCCCCCCATCAGATAGGGAATAAAAAATATTGCGATTCCTAATCCAAGCCCCTGTACACTGAATAGTAAACCATTCCACCCGGTTGTCATGCCATAATAAATAAGCCCCAAAATCATCGCTGGAAAGGTAACTATATTTGGGATTTTCTGAACACGAATGTCAATTATTGCTGCAACAACCAGGATAACACTCAAAAATGTAGTTAAAAAAGGATTTAGGGCAAAGTACATTGTTTAAATAACGCACTATATTCATTGTTTAAATTTAGAGAAAGAGCTTGCAACATCGATATTGTTGCGATGCTGCAAGCTCTTATCCGAGCAAATTAAAACTTTATGATGCAGAATCAACTTCACTGGCAATATAAGAAAACTTGCTGTTCAATGAAGTGCCGACAAATGTAACTCCGGCAATGATAACTACGGCAATGAGTGCTGCAATAAGTCCATATTCAATTGCCGTTACGCCGTCTTCGTCTTTTATAAAACCGATCAATTTTTTCTTCATTTTTTAACTCCTTTTTATTGTTTCAAGATCTTCGGTTAAATGTAAAATTAATAAAAACTTAATTCTTTTTTCCCTTATATTTATTGTAGCACCCCCTTTTTCTGAAATTTTTCTTCAATGGGTTTTGCCCCAACCTTTATGGTCGACCAAAGAACTTGCAAATTTCATGCCGTTTTCAGGGAATGCTTCAATAATTATTAAACCGCCGTAAAAGCCTGAACTTAAATATAAGGATTCTGGAAAGTATGTCGATAGCATATTAATATTATTTGCTATTTTTACAATTGCTTAAGCTGGGCATAATGATCATTTGTTTTTTTCGGCTCTGAAAATCCCTCCTTATTTTTATTCACATTTTTATTCATAGGAAATGGTTTAAACAAAAATGGTCACCTATTTTGACAATTATTGTTCATTCTTTTGAAATAAATTATCGAAATTATCTCTATTATGAAAGAAATAACTGAAAATTGTGAAAAATTTTTCATAGAATGTGGGAAAAAATTATAGAAAAGAATTAAACTTTTCTGAATTTTATATGAAAACCATGCGAAATGTCAACATTCATTTTCTTGAAGACCACACTTTACCCTTAGGCGCAATCTGCTTTTATTGTAGAAACTTCTCTTAAAATTGTCTTTAAGTCAAGCAAATTATATATAATTTATATATAATTTGAGTTATTTGCGCCATGTTGTGTTTTATTTAGTACAATTACAACATATTGTATGTGGGAAAATGGATAGTTCGAGTGGAATTAACACATTAGATGTAAAATCCTGTTGATGCACCCTGTTCCATAAGGGAGCACAGGTTTAAAGGTTCAGAGTTCAACATTCAGTTTTATTCAACCCTGTGAACCCTGAACTTCTGACCTCTGAACCCCGCTTGCCCAGTTAAATTTTTCGGAGAAAAGGAGCGCAGCGAATCTAACCGGGGGACCCCTGAACCTATGAACCGTCAGCTCTTTTTCCCTTTCCCATTCTCATCATTATTTTAATGAGATCGAAAAGCATTTGCATGGAGTCAAAAATCGGATTGACTTTTGAGGCAGGTGAATTGATCCATTTAACGGGAACTTCAACTATACGGCATCCGCTCTCTTTTGCCATTGCCAGTATTTCAACATCATATGCGAACCGATTGATACGCGCATTCTTAAACAGACGTCTTGCCACGTTTCCCGAAAATAATTTAAAGCCGCATTGTGTGTCGTCAAAATCATCCAGCACCATTATTTTGACAATCCTGTTGAAAATTTTACCCATGCCCTGTCTCCACCAGGGTTGCTTTTTAAGGATTTTATTGGGTTCAAGGGCCCTGGAGCCAATAGCTATGTCATACTCTTGATCCTTAAGTAATGGTAACAATCTGTCAAGCTCATCTATTGGGGTTGACAGATCTGCGTCTGTCAAAAGCACTGTGTCTCCTTTTGAAGCAAAAACACCCTGTCTTAAGGCATAGCCTTTTCCTTTATTTTCGGGATAACCAATAACCTTGAGATTTGTAATTTCCGCCGTGTAATCCGTTGACATCTGTCGGGTATTGTCTGTGCTGCCGTCATCAACAACGATTATTTGGTAATCATTATCCTTCTCATCTAAATATTCTTTAATTTTGAGAAGGGATTCTCCGATTCGATTCTCTTCGTTGTAAGCAGCTATTATTATTGAAAGCATATTATCAGTAAATCTCGGCATTTCGTTCAAAGATGCACTTTTTTATAACAAGCATGTTGGAATAATAATGCATAACGATCCTCGTTTCGGGATCCTGGAGGTTGGATAAAAAAGCCCCAACGATAAACTTCATCCCTCTGTTTGGTTGTCTTTTTCGAGCCATTGAGTCCCCCACAATGAGACCCATTCGACGGGATAAATTTTAGGCACTTCAAACCCTGGCCCAGACCGATCACCAGTACTTTATAACCACAAGTTAGGTCCGGTATGAAACATGGCATATACTGAATATACATAGCCGAGTCGCACCAGAGCAAGCTTTAGATCACTTTTCTTATTCATCAGGACCAGGTATAACCAGTTCAACATTGGGATATTTCTCTATCAGATACTGGTTCTCCGGAATATTTTTGACAAATATATTGGCCACCTTATCCGCATATATCAGTTTCCAGTCATCTCTTTCCATAAGAAACAATGACAGTGCCGTATTGGCATTGTAAATAATCCATTTGATATTATATTTGTTTAAAACCTCATCCCATCCGTGTTTTACTCTTGCTACCTTTATAAATTCTTTTATGATGTCAACACCATACATGTCTGACCGGCCGTCGACAAAGACCTTGTAATCCGGCCATACCGAATAGATGATATAATCGCCGAATTCATCATCATCGAACATATTGCCCCGGAGATGCTCTCTTGTCATAAAATCCACGGCAGCAACCGGCATTTTTTTTTCATCAAATTTATAGTCTATTTTACCTCCCTTTACAAAAATCACAACCAATATAAGGGCCATAAACGGCCACAAATACCCTTTTGCAGATTTATCTATAATAGAAATATTTTCTGACTTTTTTTTGAAAAATTCAGCAAATTTACCATTAAATTGCTCCAGAATCGAATTTAAAGGTTTTAATAAGATTGGGGCTGCAATGATGCTAAAAAGAGGAATGTATCTTGCAGAGTAAAGTGACATGTGGACAAACAGAAGTATCATTGCCAATCCAATAATGTTCAGCCGAGTCTTTGAAAAAACAAATATCGTTAAAGTAAAAAGTAATAGAAATTCAAATGGCTTGACAAAATTTGCATGAAAATTGGGTGATAAAAATTCAGCAACATGGTCCATGATATATTTATTTGAAACCAGATTAAACGGAAACAACAGGATACGATAACCATAAGGGTTGATCAGGGAAACGAAAAGGCACGCAATAATTATCAGGCCAAGCAGCCGAATCTTTTTCTTGTAATTGTCTCGCTCTTCACCTTCTGAAGTAATTAATTGAACCAGATTTCCAAAAAGATAAATTCCAAGCAGAATAAAACCCGTTAGAAAGCCTCCATGGAGGTTAACCCAGAGCAGCATTATTGGGGGGAAAAAATATAGATGGTTCTTATGATGATACTGATATTCATCCAACAGATAATACCATATGACCATCAACAGCAAAGAAAAGATGTGTGGCCTTGCCAGCCAGTGAATCTGTGAGGCAGCCAAGACAAGTAAAACCACAAAGGCAGCCATGATTATATTACCGTTGTTTTTCCGGATCGTTTTAAACAGCAGGTAATAAACCATAGAGATGATAAAGGAAAAGAAAATGACAATACCTGTAAGGCCAAAAGCTTTGTGTACGGCTGCCATAATAACTTCTGAAAGCCACTCGTGAGCCGTCCAGGGAAGCGTTGGAGATATGAAAGAAAAAACATCCTTCTTGGGGATTGAAAGGGTTTCTATAATATATTCTCCGGCACGTATATGGTAGCCGGTATCGCCATCAAGCAAAAGTTTTTTGCCCATTGAAAAGGACAAAAGAAGGAAAAGCGAGATTAAAATTATATCAGCGATGGAAGGTATTAAAAAGGAATTGATTTTTTTTGGGGTCATTTCATTATTCCAATTTTAAATCTAAAGTTTTATTTGGCCCGGTTTTCTATTTAACTCGATTCGTTAATTTGCCATTCTTTCCTTAACTGCTCCAATTTCCGTTCAATCTGTTTATGGGATCTATGGTCTGCAAGCCCTCGCTCAAATACAAGCCAGGGATCATTCCAGAATAACACCCCATAGTCTTTACTGGACAGTAAGTCTTCAACGGAAGATAGGTATTCCGACAGATCCATTCCCAGATGTTGACGAAGTACCGCCTTTCCAGTCGTAGGAATTTCCAATCTTAAAACAATCTTCTTTGCCTTTCCGACGCTGTTTGGATAACAATATATCTCACGACGCTGTGAAAAATATGCGCCGATGTTATGCTGAGCAGATACCGATGCTTTTTCGCCCACAGCATAACGGATTTCGGGTAATCTTGGATCGGGCCCATTCAGATAATTAACCGGAGACCAAGCATTTCGTGCACCGGGTAAAGGCAAGGGGGCAAAATAATAACCTAAGAATAAATTAGCCACAACGACAAAACCTGCCAATTCGGTTGAAGAAAATTTTTTTAAATACATAGAAAATCGTCTGACACCATGCATACCTCCTACAATTAATACGGGCACAAGGCATGCACTATGATACGCAAAAACACTTCGTGGGAATGGATTGAGAGACAACATATTTGCCAACAAATCCGCAAATCCGGGCAGCAAAAATTCCGGCGCTGCCAGTGGAAAAACCAAAAAAGGTATCAATAATCCTAATAAGTAGCTTGCCCCGCCCATTTCCATCATAACTGTCTTAAAAACATCTACTGGGTGAAACAGTAGCATCTTAAAGACATCTTTAAGGGAATCCCCAAGCCAACTGTACCTGCTCAATTGTCCAAGCCCCTCGCCAAGCATCACATGTTTGCCTATGGGTGAAAGGGAAGGCATAACTACTCCTAACACCAGGATACTATATATCGCACCCAATGAAACCAATAAAAGCGATTGTTTCCATCTCCTGTTCCGCAGCCCCCAAAGAATCCCAAAGCCGACAACCATAACCCCGAAATGTTCCTTACAAAGTACGATAAAAAAACAGGATAACAGCAATAAGCGGAAATTGATTTTTTCAATTGCTAAAAAAGCGATGGCAATAAATGGAAGGGCAAGAGATTCCGGCCGAAAAACCCATGGCGGCACGCTAATAACAAAGGGGCTTAACATATAAACAAACGCCCAAAGGACGGCGGCAGATTCAGACTTGTTTACGCGCTTTGCTGTCAGATAGATGGGCCAGGCTGTTAAAGACAAGGCAAAACTCTGTGCGAATATCATCCACTCTGGTCTGGGCAAAAAAAAATAAAAAGGTACAAAAATGAGAAGTATCGGACGAAAGTGGATACTAAGATAACTCATTGGCGTGTTGAATGGGTTGTTGGTGTTAAGAAAAAAATCGCCGTGCAAAGTTCCCCAGATCGCTTGATCAAAAAGTCCAAGGTCGTTTATGGAACTCATTTGACCCCAGTAGAAAGACAGACTAATCACCGATATCAATATGAAATAAGAGAAGATAGCGATCCATAAGATGCATTTCCATCGATTTATTGATTTATTAAGCATGGCTTATCGTCATTTCTTCAATACCATTAAAAAACGACTGATATGAAGTTGGTTTTCTAAACATTTTCCGAACGCCTTCCCTGCAACCGACATCTAAAGCTGTTTTGCCATGGCCGTTTTTTACAAAACTCAGGGCTATGAGTTTTCCTTTTGTTGTAAATCTCAAATTTCCTTGGCCCAAGTCGATTGGCAGTTTTTTCAAATAATTCAACATGATATTTTATCACTCAAATTATGTTGTAAACCCTGTTTTCTTATACAAGTAAAATTTGAATAAGAATAAAAAACCTACGACACCACTTGTTGCAACCAATGTGTGAACATGAAAAAAATCTATGAGGACCCAAACCAAAATAATATTGAGCAAACTTATAAATGCACCTACCAGAGTATATATTATAAAATTTTTATTTTTTATTGTGGCCTCTGTCGTAAAATTGGCTAACTTTCTCATCTTAGTTCCTTCTCAATTTTATACGGCTTTTCTTTCCTGTAATATGCTTTTATTAAAATGTCAGCAAGAAGCCCGGAAACAACAAACTGCACGCCAAGTATAACCAAAAGAACTGAAAACAATAATAAGGGCCTATCACTCAATGTGTAACTATCATAATGCAATATTTTTTGAACAGACAAATAAAAACCAATTCCAAATCCCACAATCGTCATTAATAACCCAAAACCACCAAATAAATATATGGGTCTCGATGAATACCTCATCCAGAACTTTACGACAATCATATCCAAAAAACCTTTAAGCACCCTTTTTATCGTGTATTTGGTTTCCCCGTACTTTCTTTTATGATGTCTAACAGCAACCTCTGCAATTTTAAAGCCTTGCCATCTCAACAAAGCCGGAATAAACCTGTGCATTTCCCCAAACAAATCAAGATCATCGAAGCATTCTCTTTTGAATGCTTTCAACGTGCAGCCAGAATCATGGACCTCATCTTTAAATAAAATTTTTCTAAGCAGATAAGCCCCTCTTGAGATTATATGTTTAAGCAAGGGGTCTTTCCTATCCCTCCTCCAGCCACAAACGACATCATA
>DATFMK010000085.1:0-21043 GCA_035267005.1 Balneolales bacterium | reverse complement strand
TCTCACATCATATTTCAAAAATACAGGAACCAAAATATTTCCCTGTTATCATTAATATAATCAATGTACTTATAAAGAATTGTCGGAATAGGATAATCGAGGGTTTTATAGCAATTAAAACTATTTCACCACCGTTCGTTTTTAATGAATAATCCTATTTTCTGTTACTAAAATATCAAGTTTCACATCATGTTGTTCCACGGGAAGTTCCGGTACAAGACAAAAATCAAATAATAATCCAATTTTGGGACAATCAACCTGATGCAGAAAACTGTCATAGTACCCTTTTCCATACCCTATTCGATTTCTTTCAAAATCCCCACCAACCATTGGAGTAATGACCAAATCTAACCGATCAATATCTATTTTCTCCTGATGAACGGGTTCAGGCACTCCCCATTTATTTTTCCTGAGATCAGATATATCTTTAAGTATAACATGTCGTAATGCAATGCGATCAAATTCTGTAATTGGTACGACAATGCGTTTATGTTCCCGAAACATCTCCTCGATAAGCGGCAAAGTGTTCACTTCTTTCTTTGACTTAATAGGCAAATAAACATGGACAAACTCCGCATCTTTAAACATATCAAGATGACAAATTCGATCGCAAATGACGCGACTCGCTGTTTCGAGTTCATCATCGGTCAGCTTTTTTCGTTTTTTGAGTAACGACTGTCTGACCTCTTGTTTCTTTTCAACGATTTCGGTAGATGACATTTTTTCTTTTTAAATACGATCTTTGATTATATTAGTGATCTTAACTATTTGGAGACACTACTCGCATTATAAATAGATCACTTTATGTGAATAAGCGGTCTCATTTTCCAGATTTTCCAAAATTTGATCCCAGATATCCAGACCATATTTATTCATGTAATAAATGAAAGATACCTTTCGCTCTTGTAATTCTCGTTCAGGAAATAAATTCATATGAATTTTGCGAATCCTTTTTAACTGGATATCATTTTGCTGTTTAATGGCACGAAACACTTTTCCCTTTAACGCATCTAAAGTATGATAATAGGAAGATGTAGCCTTTTCTGCGGCACCTTTCAATGTCGGATCAATCTCTTTAATTTCTTCACTTTTTTGTTCCGATAATTTGGCGACTTCCTTTTTCCATTCATTGAAGAACGCATTGACATCCATAATATTCGCCTGTTCCACATAGTGTGATTCCAGGTCTTCGATACGTTGATTGTAATCACTAAATTGAAATGGTAATTCTTTCATCACCCGAGTAATCGATGATTCAATGAGAGTGGCACTTAAACGGGGAATAATGAATGGCATTTCCAGATCAAATATTTTATATAATCCCTTCATTTGACCATAATAAGCTAATTCACCCGGTCCGGCAACGTAGGCTGCGTTCGGCAGTAATTTATCCTGCAAAATCGGTCGCAGGAATACATTTGGGGAAAATCGATCAGGTTGTTTTTCGACAAGTTGCAGAAGTTCTTCAGACGACCATTCATGATTTCCGCTGTTATTCCATTTACCAGATTCAAACGAAATGCGATTACGTCTATCCTCTTCCATCAAAAACAGCAACGAGGAATCGGTTTGAGCTTGTTGATGGAATTCATTGGCCAGTGATTCACTTTTTTGATTGAGTCTCTCACCTATTTCCGAAGCATTTTCAATACTTCTTACGATCGTATCGGCAAGATAATCTTTAATCTTTTTGTCATTACTGCCAGCCAGAATCATTCCATGTTTGGAAAAAATACGACTGATTAATGTTCCAAAAGCCTTACGAAATGTTATTCCAGGCTGATAACATTCATCAAGCATATTCCATAAATCAGCCGAAAAATCAGTTTCACGCAGATTTTCCTTTATTTCGTCCCTGAACGATTTAAAATTCTCAGGAATGACAAGATCTGATACTGGCTTTTTATTATTATCGAAACCGGATAAGATACAAGTATGTACTTCATTGCGGTTCGGAAAATTTACAGCGGCTATTTCTTCATAATCGTGATCTTCGTCAGCCATCCAAAAAACCGGAACCACGTTTTTTCCTGTCTTTTCCTCCAATTTTCGAGCCCACGCAATAGCAGTCATTGCTTTGTAAATGGTATACAATGGTCCGCCATAAACTCCTAACTGCTGACCGGTTACAATAGTAACCGTGTTTTCATCTTTCAGTTTTTCAATATTTTGGAGTGCCCGGCCGTCAAGATCATAAGGTTCATTAAATTGCTTGATTAGTTCAACAATTTTTTCACGATCACCTTTAAATTGAAATTTTTTATAATAAGAGCCTATTTCTTCTTCATTCAGAGGATTTCCGTTGTAAAAATTAGTAACTTTTTGGAAATTCTGAATGTATGTTTGAAATAATTTTGAGAAGGGTAATTGATTAAAATCAATACTTTCCAGATACAATATTTATCCTTTCAATTTTTTAATTTCGTCCCGTATTTTTGCAGCCTTTTCGTAATCCTCTTTTTCGATAGCCGATTCTAAATTTTTCTCTAATATTTTCAATTTATTCAGTTCGTCTGTATCTCTAAGAGAAGATATTTCTTCCGTCTCCTCTTCGGTTTGTGAGGCCTCCTCGAGATCTTCTTCAACCGATTCCGCCATTATACCGGCTTCATCAAGAACATCATCTGATACAAAAATAGGGGCATTAAAACGAATGGCTAATGCTATGGCATCACTTGGACGAGCATCCATATGGATATCGCGACCATTAAAATCGTATATGATTTCAGCATAAAAAGTACCCTCTCTTAACTCATTTATAAACACCTGCTTAACATAAGTGCTAAAACTTTGAACTATATTTCTGAGCAGATCGTGCGTCATGGGGCGGGGTGGTTTAATATGCTCCAACTCCAGGGCGATCGCCTGGGCCTCAAAAGTACCAATAATAATCGGCAGACGTCTTTTGCCCGTTGTTTCATTTAAAATGAGGGCATAGGCGCCGCCACTGCTTGGACTGGTAGACAGTCCCAAAATATCCATCTGAATTTTTTCCAAGATACCTATTCTTTTTTAATGCCTGATTTAGCTTTACTATCTTTTAATTTAAAGATTATTGCAGTACACTTAAAGGTCAAGTTATACGAAATCTTTACTGATTAGTAGAAAAAATAACATTTTTTAAGGCATTTTAATCCTTTTCATATTACATTGACATTTCATAGCAATCGCCCTAATTTTGGCATGGTAAAATAGGGTTTTAATGCATACGTGATTTTAAAACGAATATTATGATAGAGAATTACTTACCAATCCTGATTTTGATTGGTGTCGCCATCATCCTGGCGTTATTATTAATATCCTTGTCAAGGATTATGGGGCCATATCGCCCCAATGTCATGAAACTCAGACCTTATGAGAGTGGAATGGACCCTGTTGGGCAGGCCCGGGAACGCTACTCTGTAAGCTTTTATCTCGTCGCCATGGAATTCATCGTATTTGACCTTGAAATCGTATTTTTATATCCGTGGGCCGTTCGATTCGTGAAGCTCGGAGTAGGAACTTTTTTCGCTATGATGCTATTTTTAGTAATACTGTTCCTCGGATTGATATACACCCTCAAAAAGGGAACACTTGACTGGGACTTTAAACAGATTAAAAAATAAATTATTCTAAGATTATGGGACTAGAAAGCGCCTTAGGAGAAGGATTTTTAACAACAAGAGTTGACTCCCTGGTAAATTGGGCTCGATCAAACGCCGTTTGGCCGATGCCTATGGGTTTGGCTTGCTGTGCTATCGAAATGATGGCTTTTGCAGGGCCAAAATATGATGTATCACGCTTTGGATCGGAGGTATTTCGTTTTTCACCCCGTCAAAGTGATTTGATGATCGTGGCCGGTTGGTGTACATATAAAATGTCGCACGCTATTCGAAGAATCTGGGATCAAATGCCTGATCCCAAGTGGTGCGTCGCAATGGGAGCCTGTGCTTCCACCGGCGGAATGCACCGTTGCTATGGTGTCGTTCAGGGAGTTGATAACTTTTTGCCAGTCGATGCTTATATTTCAGGTTGTCCACCGCGGCCTGATGCGGTCATTAACGCATTGATGAAAATTCAGGATAAAATTAAAACAGAACATTCTGTATTACTTGATACTTAACAAATGAATATTTCTTCTGCTCATCAAAAAATTATTGATGATTTAAAACAACAGTATCCGGATGATATCTTGGAAGTTACCGAAAACAGAGGTGATGTTCTCGTCCGGGTGTCGGTTGACGCGATACATAATATTTGTCAAAGACTCTACGATGAATATCGTTTTATTTACCTTGTAGATATTTTTGGCACGGATCGTTTTACATCGGAAGACCGTTTCGAGGTCATATACAATATCGTCAGTTTGAGAGATCAGCTGCGATTATTTATAAAAGTTCGATGTGAAGAGGAAGATCCTCATGTTCAAACGGTAACAGATATTTGGAAGGCAGCCAATTGGCAGGAACGTCAAACATACGATATGTTTGGCGTTATTTTTGATGGACATCCCGACCTGCGAAGAGTTTTCTTGCCTGAGGATTTCGAATATTACCCGCTTCGTAAAGAATTCCCGCTTTTGGGAGTTCCCGGCTCGATTGAATTACCCAGCACCACACCGGATACAGAAGATTAAAAGGATACGATGGAACTCGAAAATAAATTAGCATCTAAATTACAGCCCACTTTCTTTAAAAAGCACCAGGAAGCTATTTATAAAAGCCTGGAGGATAAACATACTACGGTTGAAGTATATGAAGACGATCCCCTGGCAACTCATATGGTGCTCAATATGGGACCACAACACCCTGCTACACACGGAGTGCTTCGTGTCATTTTAGAGCTGGACGGTGAGAAAATTGTAAAGAATAAATTAGATATCGGTTATTTACACCGAGGCATTGAAAAAATTGCTGAGAACAAAACTTATCAAGAGTTTATGCCGTATACCGACCGTACGGATTATCTCTCACCTTACAGTAATAATGTAGCTCTTTGTACAGCCGTAGAAAAAATAGCAGATATTGAAGTGCCCGAAAGAGCACAATATATTCGCATGATCGGTTGTGAGCTGGCCAGGATTTCTTCTCATTTATTATGGCTCGGTACCATGGTTATGGACGCCGGTGCTGTTTCATTTTTTATCTGGACGTTCAGGGAAAGAGAAAAACTCTATGATATTTTTGATAATTTCGGCGGTCATCGTTTTACCATATCTCATTCCCGAATCGGCGGGGTTGCTAACGATTTAACCCCCGATACCGTCAAAATGATTAAAGATTGGGTAGTCAATTTCAAAAAAGAATTGGTTGGCTGGAATAAATTCCTCAACAAAAACCGGATTTTCTTCGACCGTAATAAAGATATTGGAACAATTACTGCTGAAGAAGGTATTAATATTGGGTTAAGCGGACCAAATCTCAGAGCTACCGGTATTGCTTATGATTTACGTAAAATTGATCCTTATTGTAAATATGATGAGGTCGATTTTGAAGTACCGACCCGGCTCGAAGGGGATAATCTCGCACGTTATTATTGCCGTATGGAGGAGATGACTCAAAGCCTAAGAATTATCGAACAATGCTTCGATAAAATGAAAAAAGGCCCAATCAGAGCCAATAATGCCAAACAGACCTATCCCTCCAAAGATGAAGTTTATTATTCGATGGAAGGTATGATTCACGACTTTATGATGACAGATACCGGTGTCTGTCCACCTGCGGGAATGGAATGTTATCACGCCATTGAAGCACCTAAAGGTGAACTTGGATATTATATCCAAAGTGATGGTACCGGACATCCTTGGAGATTAGAGATTCGATCCCCCTCCTTTGCAAATCTACAGGCTCTGGAATACATCCTGGACGGAGAAATGGTAGCAGATACCGTAGTATTAATTGGTGGATTGGATCCTGTAATGGGAGACTCAGATAAATAATTATTATGGATATAGCATTTGATAAAACTGATCTTGAAGAAATAGAGAAAATAAAGGCCAAATATCCGACTAATCAGTCGGCGGTAATGCCTGTGTTATGGTATGCCCAGGAAAAATTCGGACATGTTGATGAAGACGTTCAACAAATAGTAGCAGAGGCCTTGGAATTACCCGAAGCGCATGTATATGGTGTCGTCTCATTTTATACACAGTATTACAATAAAAAGATGGGTAAATATGTATTGGACGTCTGTACCTGCTTCAGCTGCCAGATAACCGGGGGATACGACATCCTGGAATACCTTGAAGATAAACTGGGTATCAAAGCGGGAGAAACGACCGAAGACGGAATGTTCAGTATTCAATCTGTAGAATGTCTGGGTGCCTGCGGTTATGCTCCAATGTTGCAAGTATCCAATGATATTTATGTAAATCATCTTACAAAAGAAAAGGTAGATAAACTGATCGATTCGTTACGGGAAGATAAAATGCCGGAGTTTGAATCTATTCCCCTGCCACAACATCAAAATGAAGAGAATTAACTTATGTCAACGGATTGGAAATCTTATAAACCAATACTATTACCAAATATCAAAAATCTCCACCAGATTGAGGTTTATGAGAAAAATGGTGGATATGAGTCTTTAAAAGAAGTAATAGAGAATAAAGATGATAAGTGGGCTAAAGATAAAGTAACGAATGAAGTTAAAAGCGCAGGTCTGCGTGGTCGTGGCGGTGCCGGATTTAATACCGGTCTGAAATGGTCTTTTATGCCAAAACCGGATGGAGGGCCTCGATATATTGCCGCTAACGGAGATGAATCAGAACCTGGTACTTTCAAAGATCGTCAGATTTTTGAGTATAATCCCCATTTATTTATTGAAGGTGCTATCATTGCTGCTTATGCCATGACCGTCAGCGCCGTATATGTGTATATACGTGGCGAATACCGTTCATGGATTCAAAAATTGCAAAAAGCAATTGACGAAGCTTATAAAAAAGGCTATCTCGGAAAAAATATATTAGGTAGTGGCATCGATATTGATATGTATTTACACAGCGGTGCCGGAGCTTACATTTGTGGAGAGGAATCCTCTCTGATGGAATCACTTGAGGGGAAACGTGGTTATCCACGAATTAAACCCCCGTTCCCCGCACAAAAAGGCATATGGGGGCGACCGACGACGATCAATAATATTGAAACGTTATCGAATGTACCCTATATCATTAAAAATGGAGCCGATTGGTACTCAAGTATCGGAGCAGAAAAACATCCGGGTCCTGTCCTCTACGGAATATCTGGTCATGTAAACAGACCCGGTGTTTATGAATATCCCACTGGTATGCCTGTAATGACTCTTATCAACGAGGTAGCCGGAGGTGTAAGTAATGGTAAGAAAGTTAAAGCGATCGTACCCGGTGGTTCTTCCACACCAATTTTAAGAGCTGATCAGTTGGAAGGTCTCACGATGGATGCTGAATCATTACGTGAAGCTGGTTCAATGATGGGTACAGCTGGTTTGTGTGTCCTCGATGAAGATACGGATATCATCGATTTCTTATGGAGAATCACCCATTTCTATCATCATGAATCATGCGGCCAATGTACTCCTTGTCGTGAAGGAACCGGTTGGCTCGAAAAACTATTGCTTAAAATCAAAAACGGTGACGGTGAAGTTCGGGATCTCGATATACTTCTCGATCTTTGTACACAAATGGAAGGCCGTACGATCTGTGCTTTGGCAGATGCGGCAGCCTGGCCGGTACGATATACGATTACCCGTTTCCGTGATGAGTTTGAAGCACGTTGTAAGAAAACTATTTACGCAACAGCATAAAATTTTATAGTAAAATGCCTGAGATTTTCATAGACGGAAAAAGGTTCGAATACGAGAAACCACAGAAAGTTCTGCAATTTATGCTCGACCATGGGATGGAGCTTCCCTTTTTCTGCTTCCACCCTTCCCTATCTATACCAGCAAATTGCCGCCAGTGTATGGTACAAGCTGGTACACCCGTGTTTAATAAGGAAAAAAACGAATACGAAACGGATGAAAACGGGGAACGAAAAATTCGTTATTTCCCTAAACTGATGACTGCCTGCAGCCTTGATATGAGTGATGGTATGGTGGTCAAAACACATCGTTCATCCGATCTTGTACGCAGAGCACAAAAAGACAATCTGGAATTTATATTGATCAACCATCCGCTCGATTGTCCTATCTGCGATCAGGCCGGTGAATGTCCGTTGCAGATTCAAACCTATAAATACGGACCGGAAGGCAGTCGTTTTGAATTTAAAAAGGTTCATAAGCCCAAACGTGTAAAACTAGGGCCAAGAGTAACATTGGATGCTGAACGTTGCATCAACTGTACACGTTGTGTTCGATTTTGTAACGAAATCAGTAAAACCAATCAATTGACGATTATTTCCCGTGGAGATAAAAATTATCCCGCCACCGCACCTGGTAAGGAATTTGATGATCCATATTCGGTGAATACAGTCGATATTTGCCCTGTCGGAGCACTGACATCATCTGATTTCCGCTTCAAAGCTCGTGTTTGGGAAATGAATCAGACACCAGGTATCGATATCACAAATGGAAAAGGCACGAATGTAGATCTTTGGACGAGAAATAATCTCGTTTTACGAATCACTCCGCGTTATAATCCGGAGGTTAACGATTATTGGATGCCCGATGCCGGTCGTGATGCTTATAAACTTTACAACGAAAATCGTGTTTCCAAGCCGGAAATCCGACTCGATGAGGAAAATTCCTCTAAAACAACCTGGAATAACGCCCTTGAAACATTTTTAGAGAAAATTACGGAACATTCTGCTGATGAAATTCTTGTCATCGGAAGTCCTCATGCTTCTCTTGAGGATAATTATATTCTCCGTAAATTCTTTAATAAGATAGGTGTTAACGATATTTATTATACTCCGCATATTGAAGCAGGAGCCGGAGACGGATTTTTATTAACCGATGATCAGGCGCCTAATACCAGAGGTATCCAGCATCTCGGATTCACAGAATCAGAAGATTTAGCCCGACAGCTTTCTTCCGATAAAATCAAAGTCGTTATCGTACTTCATGATCATCTGTTAGATCGTTCAGCGGTAACGACAGAAGCTTTGGAAGGTAAATATGTTATCAGTTTTGCCACAAATAATTCGGAAATGACAAAAGCTTCTGATTTGGTTATTCCGATTACTTGTGCTGCGGAACACGATGCCAGTTATGTAAGCATCGACGGACGTATACAACGTACCTTCCCGGCAAAAGAAACTATCTATACGAATCGAAGCCTGAATCCCGAAATGGGAATCGGTCGACTCGACCGTTATGGTACGAAATTCGATAATTGGATAACAGATCAAAATAAGGTTGATTGTATTCCTGCCTGGGAATTTTTGATGCGATTATCAAAACGTATGAATCAGGATATTGAGTTTACGGAATCCCGGCAAATTCTCGATGAAGTTGCTTCTACAATTCCGGTTTTTGAAGGAGTTAGTTATGAGCGAATTGATGAGGAAAATGGTATTCAATTGCCGGAATTAAAAGAAACCGAAATTAACCCAGCATAATTATTAAATACGTATGTCACCATTAGCATTTTCTTTAATTGTTTTGGTGGTAGCTCTGTTCATAACTTTGAATT
Organism: Balneolales bacterium; assembly: GCA_035267005.1. Lineage (GTDB taxonomy): Bacteria > Bacteroidota > Rhodothermia > Balneolales > DATFMH01 > DATFMH01. The sequence continues at coordinate 11,460 of DATFMK010000085.1, read as the reverse complement.
CAGCGGCTATTACTGTTTATGCGGAACGTCGTATCGCGGCGTTCATACAAAACCGGGTTGGTCCCAACCGGGTTGGTCCCAAAGGATTATTTCAACCACTCGCCGATGTGCTCAAACTTATCATGAAGGAGGATGTGACGCCGAATACGGGGAATAAGTTTTTACATACCATAGCCCCGATGATACCGGTTTCTACAGCCTTGATTGTGATATCTGTGATCCCTTTTGGAGAAGGAATTTACATTGCCAATATTAACGTGAGTGTATTATTCATTTTGGCCATTTCTTCTTTGAGTGTTTATGGAGTTACTTTGGCTGGCTGGTCTTCTAATAGTAAATATTCATTACTTGGTGGACTCAGAGCGGCTGCCCAAATGCTGAGCTACGAATTACCTATGGGGCTGGCTGTTGCCTCTTGTGTTGTTTACGCAGGTTCTTTAAACATGATCGACATTGTTCATTCTCAAGCCGTTTGGTGGAATGTTTTCAAAAACCCTGTCGGATTTGTAATATTTGCAGTCGCTGCTTTTGCAGAAACAAACAGAACGCCATTTGACCTTGTCGAGGCTGAACAAGAACTGGTTGGTGGTTTCCATACCGAATACAGTTCTATGAAATTTGGTATGTTCTTCCTGGCCGAATACATGCACGTCGTAATCGCAAGTATGCTCATCACAACCTTTTTCTTTGGAGCTTACACCCTGCCTTTCCAACCTTACTGGCTGCCGCACATGGGACCTTGGGTAAAAGGTATTTTTGATATTGTTATTTTCTCACTTAAAACGGTATTCTGGGTATTTATCTTCATCGTGGTAAGATGGACAATCCCACGCTTTAAATATAATCAGCTGATGCATCTTGGATGGAATAAATTACTTCCACTGGCTGTAGCCAATTTTATGGTCATTGCCACATTGGTTTATCTTTATAATATTTTCATTGGCTGATAAGTAAGACCTTTAAAAAATTATTTAAAAGCGGATTTCTCATGAAATCCGCTTTTTTTATTTCAATTTTCTTCTTCTCCTGATTTTTTCCAATTTAACCCGGATTAATCACCAAGAAATGTAGTCGTGATCAAGACGCTCCGAAAGCTCAGGATTAAAAATACGCATGAGAGGCACTCTGGTGCCTTGACTAATCATTTTTAAATTCAACGAAGAGTACGGCAAAATTTCACAGCTCTTTTTAGATTCCTCAAATTTTAGGAAAGCGTTTTTATTTACAAGATATTGTTTTTCAAAATGTTACTTATTGATTATTGTAGTTTAATTGAATAATTCGGGTTAAATCCCGCTCACAGATCGAAAATCAATTAAGTCATAAATCTCTTGCGAATTCAAGGCTTAAAATGAAAAGAAACGTGATTAACCTTTAGATCCCTGTTCTATTCCCCCTTAAATTTTTGTATCTTTTTGATCTCATAAACATGTCTCCGATCATATCAGTATCTCAAATATTTATTTGTCCACAATGAAGAAAGTCGCTTTTTACACCCTTGGTTGTAAACTCAATTTTTCTGAAACTTCTACGATTAAGAGAACTTTCGAAGATCATGACTTTGAAGTCGTTGATTATGATTCGAAGGCGGATGTGTATGTCGTCAATACCTGCTCGGTCACCCAAAATGCGAATAGCAATTGCCGTAAAATTGTCCGGCGCGCTCAACGCAAGAATCCCAAGGCTTTTATTGCGGTAGTAGGATGTTACGCGCAGCTTGAACCTGAAGAAATAGCGGCAATCAACGGCGTGGATCTTGTACTCGGAGCAAAAGATAAGTTCAACATCTTTGACCTGGTGGACGATTTTGAGAAAGTGGACGAAACGATTATACACCATACCGATGCCAACGATGCCGTAGCATTTCATCATGCTTTTTCGGAAAATGACCGGACGCGTGTTTTCCTGAAAATTCAGGATGGCTGTGATTACAAATGTGCGTTTTGCACCATTCCGCTGGCTCGTGGGAAAAGCCGCAGTCCTAAAATCGAACAGATTTTGCAAAATGCCCGAACGGTAATCGAAGACGGCTACAAAGAAATCGTATTGACAGGCGTCAATGCCGGAGATTTTGGGAAAAAGCACAGTGAATCCTTTTTCGAATTATTGCAGGCTCTTGACCAATTAGATGGAATGGAGCGAATCCGTATTTCTTCCATAGAACCCAATTTGCTGCATGATGATATCATCCATTTTGTAGCCGAATCGAAGTGTGTGCAACCTCATTTTCATATTCCGTTACAAAGCGGCAGCGATCACATGTTGAAAATGATGCGCAGGCGATATCTCTCCAATTTATATCAACACCGGGTGGAACTGATCAAGAAGCTGATGCCCGACGCCTGTATCGGGGTCGATGTCATTACAGGACATCCCGGAGAAACGGATGAGTATTTTCAGGAATCGTTCGATTTTATTGATTCGCTTCCTGTTAGTTATCTGCATGTTTTCACTTATTCCGAACGTCCAAATACCAGAGCTTTGGAATATGAACCGGTCATCCCTGAAAAAATAAGGAAAAGACGGACTCACAAACTCAGGCGTCTTTCTAAAAAGAAACGATATGCCTTTAACAGTCAATTTTTGGAGGATGTCCGTCCCGTTCTATTCGAAATGGAAAATAAAGACGGATTGATGTTTGGCTGGACTGACAATTACCTACGTGTGGCTCTGCCTTACGATGAGCATCTCACGAATGAAATCGTTAGTTGTTCTTTAGATGAATTAACGACTGATGGATTTTTTAAAGGACCAATCATTTCTGTTGAGTCTTCCAAATATGAACCAGCCAAAAATGCAGTTCAACATGCCTGATTCCGATTCCATTATCGACCGAGTCATACAATTTTTAACGTATCAAAAAGACGTATACGGCGATTTTGATCGTGATCTTTGGAATAAAGTTGAAATTGAGATTCCGAAGGAAATGATCATGAATAGTGAGGAACCCCAATCAAAAGAAAATATTAATATCTCAAAACAGACTAATAGCGTGAGCTCCATTGCAGAAGAAGAACAATCCGATCAGACTTTATTAGAAAAAATGGAACAATGTCAAACACTGGATGAACTCCACGAACGGTGTCAACAGGCTGATTTTTTAAAAACGAACTTAGAAAATACCAATCTTGTTTTTGGTGTGGGCAATCCACAAGCCGACCTGGTAATCATCGGTGAAGCACCGGGAAGAAATGAAGATATTCAACAAGAACCGTTTGTAGGACGAGCCGGTCAATTATTAAATGATATTCTTAAGGCCATACATTTCAAGCGAAGTGATGTTTATATCACTAATATTGTCAAACATCGCCCACCAAATAATCGCGACCCATTGACGAAAGAACGGAAACTGAGTTTACCGGTCCTGCTCAAGCAAATTGATCTGATCAATCCCAAACTCATTCTTTGTCTTGGCAGGATTTCGGCACAAACGCTGCTCAACACCAATCAACCGATGAAAGCTTTGAGAGGTTCTTTCCATCCATTTCGTGATAAATACGAACTGATGGTGACGTATCATCCCGCAGCATTGCTGCGCAATCCCCAATGGAAACGAGCTACCTGGGAAGATGTTAAAAAACTACGTGACCGATATGATGAATTAGGTTGTGAACCCTGACCATAATATTTCCGTTTTCATCTTCCGCATTAAATGATACATTATATTATTGGAACATAGAATATTCTAATCGCAAAGACCATCCATGCCAACGGATTCAAACGAATCTAACTATAAAAAAAATAAGATTATAAAACGGGACATCGACCTATTAGAAGGTGGAGGAAGAATACCGCCTCAGGCACTGGAAATTGAAGAGGCTGTCTTAGGTGGTATGTTAATCGATAATGAAGCGGCCGCTATCGCACTTCAAATCCTGAAACCCGAAGATTTTTATAAACCGGCAAACCGGCATATTTTCGAAGCTATTTTAAAACTCTACGAACGGGATAATCCGCTTGATATCATCACGGTTGAAAATGAATTAAGAGATTCCGAATTGCTGGATATTTGCGGTGGAACGGGTTATCTGACCCAGCTTACTCGCTCTGTCAGCTCTGCGGCCAATATTGAATATCACGCACAAATCATTGCTGAAAAGGCCATTAAGCGGAATCTTATCCTGACTTGTAATGAAATAATCAAACAAAGCTACGATACAACTTCCGATCCGTATGATTTGCTGGATTTAGCCGAGCAAAAAATATTCGAGATTTCTAATACAAAAACCAGGATACCTGCTAAACAGATTGGCAATATCCTGAAAGATACGCTTGATTATCTTGTGGAAATCAGAGGGAAAGCAGATGGTTTGACCGGTGTACCCTCAAGTCTGGACATTGATAAATTAACGGCCGGCTGGCAGCCTGGAGATCTTATTATTATCGCGGCACGTCCTTCTATGGGTAAAACGGCATTTGTTCTTTCATCGGCCCGTAATGCTGCGTTATTTCCGGAAGAAAATCTCAAAACCAATGTGGCGATTTTTAGTTTGGAGATGTCGGACCAATCATTAGTTCAGCGACTTTTGACTATGGAGGCACGGATTAATGCCCAGCTTGCCCGTTCTGGTAAACTTAATGATGCTGATTTTGAGCAGCTTGTCGAGGCAGCGGGACGTTTGGTATCCGCCAATATTTTTATTGATGATACACCGGGTATCAGTGTCATGGAATTGCGGTCGAAATGTCGTCGATTGAAGAGCGAACATGATATCGGCCTGGTCATCGTCGACTATCTTCAACTGATGACAGCGGGTGGTTCTGATCGAAATAGGGAACAGGAAATCGCGTATATCTCCCGTGGATTAAAAGCCCTGGCAAAAGAACTAAATGTGCCGGTAATCGCGTTATCACAATTGAGCCGGGCTGTTGAGCAGCGAGGTGGCAACAAAAGGCCTCAGCTTAGCGATTTGCGGGAATCAGGGTCTATTGAACAGGATGCCGACGTGGTATGCTTCCTCTATCGACCTGAATACTACGGCATTCTTACCGATGAAGAGGGACAATCAACCGCGGGCATTTCTGAAATCATTGTGGGTAAGCAGCGGAACGGTCCGATAGGAACGGTTCGATTACAATTTATCAAAGATTACGCCCGATTCGAGAATCTGACATCCGTCTATAATGAATCGTACGATAACGGCGGTGGTGATAAATATGGAAATATGTTGCCTGATGTGGGACCGTCGGATAATCCACTGCCTCCTGATGATCAAGGACCAGATTTCTCCAATACAGATGATGCCGATGAAGCTCCATTTTAATTTTTTTAAAGGATGAAATAGTGTGTTAAGACAGTTTAAATTTCCATTAATTTTACTTTTCAGCTTGTGCTGTTTTACGTTACCCCTGAAAGCTCAGAATAAAAAAGCGATTATCAATAGATGGCTGATAGATGGGTTACAATATCATAAGCAGGACACTACGCTTTCGAGTCTCATCTCGTACTATGCAGAAAAACAAATAGGTATCCCTTATAAAGCCGGATTACTCGATAAACCTAAAAAGGAAAAACTTGTTGTGAGTCTGAAAGGATCGGACTGTGTTATCTACGTGGAAATGTCTATGGCTATGGCTTTAACAACGCTTGAAGGAGATACGGCTTACAAGGATTTTACGAATAATCTGAAAACTCTGAGATACCGAAATGATAAAATAAATGGTTATTTCAGCCGCTTAAATTACTTTTCTGACTGGTTATTAACTAATCAGAAGAAGGGACTTATTAATATTATCAGTCAGCATTGGTCGGATACAGTACCAATGGATAGTATTTATTATATGAGTACACATGCCTCCCAATATCCCCATCTGGCACATAATGATTCACTGCTGCACTTAATCAAACTAAAGGAACAGCAGCTTTCTCATGATGGATTGCGTTATCTTCCAAAAGCCAGAATACCATTATATATCAGGAAAATAAATACGGGCGATATTATTGGATTTGTCACTAAGGTTAAAGGGTTGGATGTATCTCACACTGCAATAGCTTACCGTGATGGCGATTTCCTGACATTTTTCCATGCTAATCCGAAACGGGGAATATCGACGGAGCCTTTGGGCTTGTTGCCATATATTTATGGCAGAAGATCACTTAAGGGAATTATTGTAGCCCGCTTAAAGGACTTATCTCCTTCTTAGAGGCTGCGATCTCTTCAAAGAGCGTATCATATTTGTGGATCATAACGCCCCAGTCGAGATGCTTATTAATGCCCTGAAGAGAGGCTTTAGGTAACGGCTTCGCATCCCCTTTTAATATCGATCTCAGAACATGAAATAACTCATCTTCAGTTTCAAAAAAAACTGGAGCATGCAGAAGCGGATGGCGCAGATGTTCCGGGATCAGTTCCGTATAAGTTAATCCATCTGGTAAAACCGGATGACAGCCGCAATAAATAGCTTCCATTATCGCCGCGCAGAAAAATTCGTATTGGGCCGTCGATACTACAATATCAGCCTGATGAAGGAGTTTGCTATAAATCTCGAAATCCTCCACATACCCATAATGAATGATTCGATGTCCGTATCGATTCCACGCTTTCTCAAATTCAGCCGGTTTATCATGACGGTTATCTCCTGCTAATATGAGATCAAAACGATATCCTGCATCATCCAGCCGGTTCATCATTCTGAAAAATAAAGCGGGATCTTTATCAAACGACCATCGCTGATTCCAGACGATTACCGGATTCTTATTTTGTGACCGTGTATCCTTTTGATTATCAAAAGCTTTCAAATCGATGGCTGGATGAAGAATTGTACTTTTCTTCTGAATCAACTCTATGGTATCGAGATGTTGGTGATTTTTAGGAAAACGAGTTAGAAAATCGGGCAACGCCTCTATAAATGAATCAAAATGGAATTTTGAGGAAAAAATCAGGCGATCAGCCAATAAAGCACTTAAATAATTGATATAGCAATACGTCCAATCTCTTGTTTCATTCTCCGGAAGCGGCTGCGTCAACTGATTCTCATGCATATACAAAGCAATCGGAGTATGAGCAAAACGAGGATTGGTCAATGCGATAAAAGCCGATAAATCTGTCATACTACTGGCTAATATCAAATCGATGGGTACCTGAATCGACTCCGAATTCCGGGCCAGAGTTAGTGACCCGCCGTGCATCTGCCATTTCCAATATCGATCGGACATCGTTACCGAATAAAGGGAATGCTTTGAGTTTTTTTCAAGACCACGCAGAAAGGCTTTGTGATACCCACCCATAAACGGCTCTAACGCCAGAATATTCATAATCTCAATATTTTTAACGAAATCGTGATTCAATCTCATCCAAAGGAAGATAAATAATTGTCGGACGATCAACAGGATCAAAATAGGGTTCATCGCAAGCAAAAAGCTGATCTATCAAGGTCTCCATTTCAACATCTGTCAACTTTTTACCTCTTGGAATGGCCGTTTTACTTGCCATCGCCAATGCCACTTTTTCCCGTGCTTTCAATTTTACTTTAGATGATAATTCCTGGTATTGCTCCAAGACGGATTCCAAAACATGTCGTTCGTCCCCCATTTTTATATCGGCAGGCACGCCTAATACCATGGCCGTGTTTCCGCTTAATAATTGGATATTAAAACCCATTTTTTGAATGATCGGATGCAATTCTTTTAGCAACGTATAATCGGAAGCCGAAAACTCTATCGTTTGAGGGAATAATAACTGCTGGGTACTGGGTAAACCCGATTCAGAAGCCTGCAAAGCTTTTTCATAAATAATTCTCTTATGCGCGGCATGCTGATCTATGATAAATAAACCGGTTAACGTTTGAGAGATAATATAACGGTCGTGCAACTGCCAAAATCCGCGACCTTTATCATATTCAGGTTTCGGATTATCAGACAGATTTTTTCCAAACTCTGTTTTATTTTTTACAGCATCATCATTTTTCGAATCAAAGCCACCATAAAGTTCTTTCGTTATGGTAGGATCACCTTTCGATTTTTCACGGAAGTTAATACGTGATGGAAAACGCACCGGCTCTCCTTGTAATCGCCCCACATTTCTGGATTGATTCTGTTTATGAAAAGAGAATCCCGACTCAAAATCATTAAATGGTTGTTTATTGGGAGCATTATTTTGCTCAATCGTGGGAACGTTAAAACGCTCATTTAATGCTTTTTTAACAATTGATCGGGTAAATGCCGTAACACTTCGCTCATCACCAAATTTTACTTCGAGCTTACTTGGATGCACATTAACGTCGACATCATTCGGATCAATTTCAAAAAACAGGGCAAAGAAAGGATATTCATTTGTTTGTATCCATTGTCTATATATGCTAAGCACTATGTGCAGCAAATAGCGATGATAAAACGGCCTGTTATTTACAAAAAAGAATTGTTCTCCCCTGTTTTTCTTCGCCAATTTAGGATCAATGAGATACCCTGAGACATTTACGTAACTTGTATTTTCTTCTGCGGGAATTAAACTCGCTTTATAAGATTTACCAAATATTTCAACAATTCTATGATCAAGTCTTTGAGCAGGCAGATTATATACGATATCGGTATCTGCTATAAGTTCAAATGATATATCCGTATTGGCCAAAGCAGCTTGCTGAAACGTCAGTAATATATGGCGAAATTCCGTCGCATCCGTTTTCAGGAATGCCCGTCTCGCCGGTACGTTGTAAAATAGATTACGTACGGCTACCGATGTACCGTTATCGGTCGCAACCGGATCAAAACGTTTAATCTGATTGCCCCAAATTTCATATTCGTAACCAGTCTCATCCTGAACCCTCTTCGTCTTTAATGTCACTTGAGCTACTGAAGAGATCGAAGCCATGGCTTCTCCCCTGAAACCCATAGTTTGAATATTGAAAAGATCTTCTACTTTATGAATTTTAGACGTAGCATGCCTTAAAAAGCATAATGGAATGTCTTCTTTTGGCATTCCACAGCCGTTATCGATAACCTGAATAAGCGTACGTCCCGCATTTAGGATGATAACCTTAATTTGATCGGCACCCGAATCAATGGCATTATCCAATAATTCTTTAACCACAGAACTTGGCCTTTGAATAACTTCGCCTGCGGCTATTTTATTCGATAAATCCTGAGGGAGTTGTTTTATTAAGCCTTCGCGCGTTTCTTTTTCCTTGTTCAATACACCCTAATTAATAATTTAACTATTTCTAAGCTTTTACTGATTGCTGGTCTTTATATTAACCAAGATGTAATATAATCCAAAAAGCCAAAAAGAGCAGTGCCGCATAAATTGCTATAGAACGGACTTGCCCGCGATGTGTTTTGCGCTCAAACTTAATATTTTCTAAATCTCGTCGCTCTTTTTCCGGTTTGTAATATCTCGGTTGATAATCAAACCTTTTATGTTTTGGTGTTTTTCCAACAAGTGGTCGTAACTTCATAATCGAAAATCCTTTAATAACCTTTTCCTGCTTTTACGACAAGGTTATGTTCATATTTCTTACATATTAATATAGATATTAGAAATGGCGGAATAAAGTATTTAACTGTTTATTTAGGTACTAATCCAAAACCATCCACATATCTATTTATAAAACGTGTATCTAATTATAATTATTACATTTATCAAAACTTACTAAATATACGAATCAGACACAGGTCCAATTTATAATAGTAGACTCTATCAAATAGCTTATCATGTTAAAAAATTAGCTGATAATTTCTTTTTCTTTTTTGTTTATTTAAACGGATTTTACGTGCGATAAGTGTTCAATTTTACTATTATGGTAGCGATATAAAAACTTAACATCATCAATTATAAAAGAGTATGTCTTATAATAAAATTACTCCCCCAGCTAAGGGGAAAAAAATAACAACAAATGAAGACGGTTCATTAAATGTACCCGATAATCCCGTAATTCCATACATCGAGGGCGACGGTATTGGTGTGGATATCACACCCGCAATGAGATATGTTTTGGATAACGCCGTTGCTAAAGCGTATAACGGGAAAAAAAGTATTGAATGGTTCGAAATCTATGCAGGAGAGAAATCGGTATCTTTTTATGGAGAAAATGAATGGCTCCCGGAAGATACCCTTCAGGCCATTAAAGATTACCATGTAGCCATTAAAGGACCTTTAACTACTCCTGTTGGTGGCGGAATAAGAAGCTTGAATGTTGCCTTGAGACAAAAACTGGACTTGTACGCCTGTGTTCGTCCGGTTCGTTATTTCAATGGCACACCAAGCCCGGTTAAAAAACCGGAACTGACCGATATGGTTATTTACCGTGAAAATACAGAAGACATTTATGCCGGAATCGAGTTTCAAAATGGAACAGCAGAAAATGATAAATTCAAAAATTTTCTGCTTAATGAAATGAATGTCGATAAAGTTCGTTTTCCGGATTCTTCCTCTTTTGGTATAAAACCGGTATCAGAGGAAGGTACCAAGCGCTTAGTTCGTTCCGCTATCAATTACGCCATCGAGACTAATCGTAAGAGCGTAACTTTAGTGCATAAAGGAAACATTATGAAGTTTACCGAAGGTAGCTTCAAGAATTGGGGTTATGAACTCGCCAAGGAAGAATTTGATGCCGAAGAACTCGACGGCGGACCATGGTGCAAATTGCCAAATGGCATTATCATTAAAGATGTAATTGCCGATGCTTTCTTGCAGCAAATCCTTACACGTCCTGCCGAATACGATGTAATCGCTACCTTGAATCTGAATGGTGATTATATTTCTGACGCTCTTGCCGCATGTGTTGGGGGTATCGGAATCGCACCGGGTGCCAATATTAATTATACCAATGGCTACGCTTTATTTGAAGCAACACACGGAACCGCACCAAAATATGCTGGTCAGGATAAAGTAAATCCGGGTTCACTTATTTTGTCTGGTGTCATGATGTTGCGTTATATGGGCTGGAATGAAGCCGCAGAACTTATTGATAAAGGAATTGAAGCATCCATTCAACAAAAACAAGTCACTTACGATTTTGAACGTTTGATGGAAGGAGCTACTTTACTGAAATGTTCAGAATTTGGGCATAAGATCGTAGAGAATATGGATTAGTATTCATTAAAACTTTTCAATTGATTTAAGGAGGCGTGCTTAAACGTCTCCTTTTTTATTATGAGAAGGCTTTGCAAAACCAGGGATTTTGTTCAATATCAAAGCCTGAGCGACTTCGGAACCGCAGCATCCCGAATGCTTTCGGGATTCGAGGATTTTGAAGTCGCGAAAATGCAGAGATTGAGCAAAAGAACGGCTTTGCATAGGCTTCTATGAATATGAAAAAACGTAAGTACCATGCGTTCGAGTTAATTCTTCAGTATTTACACTATTTATCCCTCATTGAGGATCTCTCACCCAAAAAGTAGGTTCGAGATGACACTTTTATTAGGCCATTGAACTTAAAAAAACGTGAGGTTTGGATAAGTGTCGAGGGTCACGAGTATTCCCCACCCAGGGTCATTAGTATTCCCCACCCCGGGGTCATTAGTAT
>DATFMK010000084.1:0-2714 GCA_035267005.1 Balneolales bacterium | reverse complement strand
CGAGAATAAACTGCCGATCGAGTTTTCATTAACGGGCATCAAACCGATGAAATGGACGGTTACCAATACCCTGGCGCTGGCACGGATGTTCGCCTGGCAGCTGAATGTGAGCTGGTGGTCGGAAACAACCTATAGTTATCTCGCCAATAAATTACCGGCTTACAAGATGAAACAGCTTTACCCGACCTGGCCTGATAGCATTGGCACTACATTAAACCGGCAAGAGACGCATGACCTTTCATCTGTCCTGATGCCCATGGTAAAACAGGAATTCGGCTTGCGTCGTAGATTACATGAAAGTGGTACCCACGTTGGCAGTAACGCCTGGGTTGTGGATGGAAGCAAGACCAACTCGGGTTTCCCGTTACTGGCCGGGGATCCTCATTTGGGACTCAGCATTCCGGATGTCTGGTATGAAGTGAGTTTAAATTTAAACGGACGCCATCTCTCCGGAGCAACACGTCCCGGGGAACCCTTCATTTTGGTCGGACAAAATGATTTTATGGCGTGGTCGCTGACTAATTTAATGGCGGATGATACCGATTTCTTCCTGGAACAGGTCGATCCGAATGACCGCGGTCGTTATGTCTCGGATTCACTGCATACCGTTGATACAACGAAAGCTGTTTACAAAAATTTCAAGGTGGATAATGAACTCATCAAGACTAAATCGGGAGCACAAATCGTGTTACGGATTCGAATGACCGATCATGGTCCGGTGATCTCCGATATCTTCCCGGATAAAAAATTACTGGACGGAAAAGTCGTTTCGATGGACTGGACCGGTTATGATATGAGTGATGAGCTCAATACGTTCATGAAAATTAACTGGGCAAAATCTTTTGAACAATTTAAACAAGCGTTGCCTACTTTTGGGGTTCCCGCTCAAAATTTCATGTATGCGGACAAATCGGGGAATATCGCCATGTTCTCTGCCGGTAAAATTCCGATCCGGAAACATAATCCGATTTTATTCAGAAAAGGTTGGGATCCGAGTTATAATTGGCAGGGATTTATTCCATTTAAGAAAATGCCGCATGTCATCAATCCTAAAAAAGGCTGGATTGCCAATGCTAATAACCGCGTGACGAGCAGGAATTATCCTTATTATATTTCCACTTTTTGGGAACCGCCCTCGCGATTCGAAACCATCACTCATTTTTTGAAAACCCATAATAAATTCACGGTTGGTGATTTCAAACAACTACAAACATCATCCTTTTCCAGTCAGGCGAAGATGGTCACACAGAAAATATTGCCCATCCTTGAATCGGATAGTCAGGACAGCTTGATCGCTAAAGCCATCCCCTACCTGAAAAACTGGGATTACCGGTACAAACCAAGTGAAACGGCGGCTTCTATCTTCGATACCTTTTTCATGGATTTCTCAAAAAATACGTTACAGGATGATATGGGGAAAACGGGCTATCACGATTTCATCCGTCTGGAAAGCCTGCCGGTTCGTGTGATGGATCATTTGCTGATGGTCGATTCCACGCAAACTTCCGACACGACATGGACCAAAGGATCTCCGCTTTTTGACAACATCAATACCCCAACTGTTGAAACGAAACGGGATATGATTCTTAAAAGTATGCGTCAGGCGGTCACGTTTCTTTCCGATTCGCTGGGAAGTAAACCTTACAAATGGCGTTGGGAAAATCTCCATACGATCACTTTCGAACCCCCATTATTAGGCAAAGCGGCGAAACGACCCAATGCAAGCAAAGCATTAAAACTCATCGTAAACAATATTCTGAGCAGCGGTCCCTACCCGGCCGATGGAGACGGATTAACCGTCAACAACGGACAATACAGCTGGCTGCATCCGTATCAGATGGTTTTGGGTCCGTCTATTCGACGAATTGTGGATTTTTCGGATTTGAAAAGTACGTACACCGTGTTACCAACCGGACAATCAGGCAATCCATTATCCGATCATTATGACGATCAGGTACAATTGTGGTTAAACGGTCAGTACCGGAAACTCTCACAGGATCCGTCACTAACCCTTTCTCAACCTCACAAGACCATGATATTAAATCCGGCAACACAATAACTAACGTGAATTCGATATGACTATAGACTTATTTGTTTCATATCCACGTTTGGAAGATCTCTCACCCAAAAGCAGATTCGAGATTACGTCTTTGACTGATTTTTTTAAACCTCAACATCATCTTCGCCCATTCGCGTCATTTCGACCGGAGGGTGAAATCTTCAAAGAAAAATATTCATTCCAAGACGCTGTTTTGACCCGAATTATTCACATAGCCAATAAAAAGTCATACATATCATATTGTAAATTAAATAACTTATAAAAAAATAAACCGATCCTCGATTTTGAGGATGCTAAAAAGAGTTGCGAAATTTGGCCGTGCTCTACGTTGAAATTATGAATTGAACCTGGTAAAACCATTTTGTACACCAATTTTTTACCATCTTTTGAGATTCAATCATATCAATGATTTAGTGTAATCAATTAGAACAAATTTTCAATTAATACATAATTTTACACGATTTTTAAATTCTTATTCCACATATTTTAGACTCTGATTCCATCGAAAAACGCTTTTAGAAGCCTATGCAAAACCGTTCTTTTGCCCAATATCTGCATTTTCGCGACTTCGAAATCCTCGAATCCCGAAAGCATTCGGGATGCTGCGGTTCCGAAGTCGCTCAGGCTTTGATATTGAACAAAATTCCTGGTTTTG
>DATFMK010000083.1:0-5789 GCA_035267005.1 Balneolales bacterium | reverse complement strand
GATTCTGGCAGTACTCTTCGGAGTTGTCGCATGGTTCTTTACCGATTGGATCATTTCCCTCGGTTTTGGGCCGGTACATCGTGAGCTTATGGAAGGCAGTGTCTCGTTAATCGCAGTAGTCGTGTTGCTATATGTCGGATTCTGGCTGCACAGTAAGACCGAAGTGAATAAATGGAAAGAATTTATTGATGTACGTGTTAAAAATATGCTGAAAGGTGGAAATCTGATTGGTTTGGCATCAATCGCCTTTTTTGCCGTATTTCGTGAAGCCCTGGAATCGGTACTGTTTCTATCTGCCCTTTCCATTGAAGGTGGAGCGAATAATAAATTTGCTGTTGGAGCTGGTGCCGCCGCCGCTATATTGACGGTCATTCTGCTGGGAGCTCTTGCGCTTCGATTCAGTGCCAAACTCCCCCTTAGGAAATTATTCAAATATTCATCTTTCATGCTGGGATTGTTATCAGTGATTCTCGTAGGAAAGGGAATACACTCGTTGCAGGAAATTGGATGGCTGTCTTCAACGAACACACCTTTTAATTTCCATATCAGTTTAATTGGAATTTATCCGACCCTTCAAACCATCATAGCACAGCTGATTATTGTCGGAATATTGGTTTTGGTCTGGAATTATCCCAAATGGAAATCCCGACGCATATTTGCTCAATGATATAAATTTCATACAATTGAGGTTTAATGGTTACAAAAGGCGGCGTGAGTCGCCTTTTTTATTTCGCCGGGTTTCACCAGTACTATTCATATTTAAACCATTTGGGAATTTTGGGATAGTTTTTTTTGACATATTTGGGGATAATGAGAAGAAACTTAGAAGAAAGTCACGAATTGCAAACTCGCGACATATTTACTATTGACGACCAAAGAATGATTCGAACTGATTCCAGTAGTTATTATTTTTCCCCCTTTGTTTTCGTTTTGTACTGTCTGAATCGCGGATGTGCACGGATGAATGGATTACACGGAACATTTGCATGTTGGCAAACAGGATAACTTCTTTTTTATCCGGAATGAAACGATATATTAAGATGTACACAATTTCGATCATCATTAATGTATTGCTATGAAACGACTTTCCACTGCTATTCTATTATTAATCTTAATTGTATCTTCGCAGGTTTTTGCTCAATCGAAACAGAAATTTGGTAAAATCGGGGATTTCAAGCTTGAAAATGGTCAGATAATACAAAATTGTCGTATCGGTTATCGTACTTATGGACACTTGAATAAATCGAAATCGAATGTGATTATTTTTCCAACCTGGTTTGGGGGAAATACACAAGGCTTGCAAGGTCTGATTGGTCCGGGTAATATGGCGGATAGTACCCGATATTATGTTATCACACTCGATGCCCTTGGAGATGGCGTTTCATCATCACCATCGAACAGTAAGAATCAGCCGGGTTCTATTTTTCCTGAATTTAATATCAGGGATATGGTTCATTCCCAGCATAAATTACTGACTCAAATACTTCATATTCATCACGTCTTTGCTGTTATGGGAATTTCGATGGGGGGTATGCAAACATTCGAATGGATGACCGCGTATCCCAAATTCATGGATAAAGCCATTCCGGTAGTGGGCTCTCCCCGGCTTACTTCGTATGATCTACTGCTTTGGACAGCTGAGTTGCGGGCGATTAACGAAGGGATTGAGAGTCAGGCAAGTGAAGAGTCAATCTTGAAAACAGTAAATGCCATACATACTATGAATTTGTATACACCAACATATCGCAGGGACCATACATCACGAGTTGATTTCCATAAATGGTTACAAAAATCCGATAAGAGCTTTGAGAAAACATTCAATCCCTTCGACTGGGCGAGTCAGTTGCGGGCCATGATGGCTTTAAATGTGGCAAGAGCATACGGCGGTTCCATAAAAAAAGCAGCCAATGTTGTAAAAGCCAAGGTATTGATCATACCATCCGTTCACGATCATATGGTCAATCCGGGACCCGCCTTACATTTTGCAAAATTAATTCATGCCAAAGTCATGAAAATCACGAACGACTGCGGACATATGGGGGTATCCTGTGCTCAGCAAAAGATTAATAAAAGGATAAATGTTTTTTTGAGTAAATAAATTGTTTTTATGCATTTAGTGTATAGATCATTTCCCTAACTTTTATTTGAGTTCAGGTATTTTCGACAATCCGCAAATTATTGAGATTTCCAATCTGCTCGGCCGTTATCTCTTCTAATTGACGTTTTCTGGTCTCAACGCCGAAGAAGATAATGGCAGCTGTAGCAAGAAGTAATGGGATAGATCCGATAATAGCAGTTGCTGAGATCGACGGCGGTGCTATGGCTACAACAACCAACGCAATGATCAATACACCTCCAAATTTACTGAAACCAGCTACCAAACCACTGCCGCGTGAACGTATCTGCGTCGGATATATCTCGGCGGCATAGGCTGACAAAATTGAGATAACAGAACTAATTCCCCAAATTGGAATAATTAATAAAATATAAAGCAGAAAACGGTGATGGACGATCGAATTTCCGGCTAAAATAAAACCCAGCATGGATACGGCGGTTAATACTGTCAAAATAATGATTGTACGTTTACTACTCCAGAATCCATACATCCAGGCAACGACAAAATTGAGTGGAAATCCTATCAATGCAGCATTTCGAAGTAATTCAAAAGATCCTGCTTCGGTAAAACCCATATGTTGAAGATTAGATGGGATCCAGAGTTCAAATCCAAACTCGACAAAACCTCCACCCAGGGCAAGAATGGCAACGGCCGCGGTTATTCCCAGATAAGGTGGTTTAAACAACTGACGAAATTGATCCTTAATATTGATTTCGATTGTTTTTTTCGTGGATGTCATTTTTTCTCTTACCGCGACGGCACCGAACCGTTTCATCACATTTTGGGCTTCCTTAATTCGTCCCTGATTCAAAAGATAACGAGGTGATTCAGGAATCCATCGATTTAATAAAATAAGAGCAAAACCCGTCGGAAATCCAATTAACCAAAGAATACGCCAGGTATAATGTGGGACCAGCCAAGAGGCCAAAGCACTTGTAATGATATAAGCACCTGCTACATCGCCACCGATGAGCACCATCAGCCAGCCGCGGTGTCTTGCGGGTATACTTTCAGCCATTAAAGTAAACATGATGGGCAACATTCCTCCAACTCCCCAACCCATGACAAGGCACATAACACAATTCATCCAGAATTCGGGCATGGAACCACAGGCACTTGTGGCTATAAAAGTGATACCGGCCATGAGAATTGAGGAACGCCGGCCGATTTTATCTCCCAGCCAGCCCCATAAAAAGGAACCAATAACCGTTCCTGTTATTCCGCATAAGGGCAGCAGCGCAACAGGTATCGTTCCGCCGGGATGAACCGGTGATTTAAGTCCGTATTCTCGAGCCATACCCGGTACTACAAACGATAAAATGGTTGGCTTCATCACATCGAGTGTGATAGCAATGGCCATAACCAATAGCAATCCAACGTGCGTGGGATTAATGGGAGCGTCATCCAGGGCTCTGATTTTTAGTTGATAATCACCGTCATCTTTAATTGATTCTGGTGGAATCAGACTATAAAGTGTTGTGAATAAACCAAACAAGACAAGAGCAATTCCAAAATACATTGTCGTATTCATCGGGTGACCCACCAACTTATAACCGATATCGCTGGCATCAATATACATAGGAAGTTGAAGACTTACCCCGATTGATACCGACAGGAAACCTACCCAAAAAGCGCTTTTGTTTCTGAAACGTATCCCCTCGCCTGGCTTAGCCATTTTTAGAGCATTCATTTTAACCTGGTATTAATTAATCTGAAACTATTGTTGAACCTTTATCAACAAATAATAAAAAAATATATATAAACAAAGACTTATTTGAGAAGTGAACTGGTTCTTTGAAATTCTTGAGGGGAAGAATGTGATGGATAGGTTACAGAAGCCGAATCAGAATTTTAAATAATGATGGTTACATAATTCTGTACTATCGATGGTATATCAATCAATTATAACAGCAAATAACCAATGAAATAACCGACCATAGCAACCCCGAAGCCAACGATAAACATGTCAAAACCACTTCGGATAACTCCCCTGCCAGTGAAGAAACTACGGGCGGCACCAACCAGAAAATGTGTGGACATCGCAATGATAAATGAGATAATTATGGCGGTCATGCCCGACCAGAATAGAAACGGAAGTACTGGAATGATAGCACCAATCGCTGTGGCGAGACCTGTCACCCAAGCCTCTTTAAAAGGTGTTATTTGTGGAGTCGCTAATCCCAATTCCTCATGCATCATATCTTTTAAAGCTCTTTTAGGCGTTTTCATAATATCTTCCGCCATCTTCTTTGCCTGATCTTTAGAGAGTCCTTTCGATTCATATATGATAGCCAGTTCCTCAATTTCTAATTCCGGCATCACCCGAATTTCTTCGGCTTCCATCGATTTTTCATGCTCATAAACCTCTTTTTCACTCATTGCTGCTAAAAAACCGGATGAACCCATCGACAAGGCATCGGCAATCATCCCAGATAATCCAGATACCAGGATGAAATCTGCACTGACTTTAGCACCGATAACACCTGCGATTAAACCAAAATTGGCAGTAAGGCCATCATTAAAACCATAAACCACATCGCGAAGGAGTCCGCCCGATTCTGAACTGTGCCAGGGCTCGGTATCCAGCTCGAGTAAATCACCTAATAACTCAGCATGTTCTGCAGAATCGCCGGCCAGTTGTTTCGCTAAATCCTGTGTAGATTGATCAGATGTACGATTATGCAAGCGTAAATAAGCTTTAACTTCATTGGATTCCTCACGTAAGACCATACGCTCAATCATGCTCGAACTAACATTCTGCGCGATCCAGTTCATTAACCGAGCTTTCAAAGTTGGATTGACTTTCTTAACAGGAACATTCTCTTTTTTGAAAAGATCTTTCCAAATCTCAATATGTTTTTCTTCAACGGCTTCCAGCTTTTGAAAAAGATCGCGTCGTTTGGGATCTGTTTGTAAAGGTGCCAGACAACGATAAAGATACGCCGCGTCTACTTCATCTTGCAGGTAATCATACCATAATGAGACTGGTTTCTGTTTCTCCATTTTATTGATTATGAGTTAAGAATGTGATGTCATTTCAATGAGTAAAATCAATGGAATATAGCCATTTATTCGATTATAAACTTATGGCTATAATTACGATAACCGGTACTTGAACATAGGTTAACGTGAGGTTCGATTAAGATGTTGAATTAGATCTCTCAAGCTTTATACGAAATCGTCGCAAAATGCGAATTCTGCAACTTATAAATGATTTAGATCTTGAAATTTGAATTAAAGATAAGGAAAAGACCTGTGCCTTATTATATTCAAAGATCCGCAACGTTTCATTTCTTTGAGGCTCTCATTCCATTCTTATCCAAACCTCATGTTAAATTAAATAACTTAACGTGAGTTCGAAATAATATCTTCTCAAAACAGCGTCATGGAATGAATAGGTTACTTTGAAGATTTCTCCCTCTGGTCGAAATGACGCGAATGGACGAAGATGATGTTGAGGATTAAAAAACATTACTCAAAGGCGTCATCTCTAACCCGCTTTTTGGGTGAGAGATCTTAAAAACGTGGATATGTAAAAGAATAAGTCTATAATTATATCGAATTCACGTTAACTTATAAAAGATAAACCGATCCTCGATTTTGAGGACGCTAAAAATTTCTTGGTAAATAATCCGGGTTAATGACAAAATCTAAGTTATTTTATTTCACAATC
>DATFMK010000082.1:0-4106 GCA_035267005.1 Balneolales bacterium | reverse complement strand
AAAAGTAAGAAACATCAATTTCGAACCTATAAAATTGCTAAAGACCCGTTTCGGTACAAGTTCATAAAATGGAAGACGAACCATCGAGCGCTGACGACAGAAATCAGAAATCAAAACCCCAAAATTACCGAGTAGGGACGTTGCATGCAACGTCCCTACAATCTGTTAACTGATCAATGATCATTGATTATCAGAGAATGTTTAATCGGTTGGATTTGTTCATTTGGTAGGTAATTAAGAAAAAATACGGTAAACACATTATTTAATCTTTAAATATCAGTTTTAAGAGTATTAAATATGTTATTTATATCAGAGAGTGAGTAAAAAACGTATCTGAAATTTAAAGATGAGAATTCAGGATATAACAACAGGCAAAAAAGAGTTGATCAAAAATTTCTAAATAAGAGAGGTAAAATTATGACCGTTGTTCAGCGAATGGCCTCATTTATAACAAACAGGTCGTTTGATGACCTATCCGATAAGGCCAAAGAACAAATCAAGATCAGGATTTTAGATTCATTAGGCACGGCAATTGGTGCTGTTGAAGGTGAACCGGTACGAATGATACGGGAACATATTGAAGAATTTGCGCACGAAGGTTCCTGTACATTAATTGGTGGTGGTAGCACTTCTCCCGATTATGCCGCTTTATACAATAGTGCGTTAGTACGTTATCTCGATTTCAATGACAGTTATTTGGCCAAAGGAGAAACATGTCACCCGAGCGATAATTTTGGATCCGTTCTGGCAGCAGGAGAATATAATAAGATCACCGGTAAAGAATTAATGCTGGCATTTGCCATCGCCTATCAGATCCAATGCCGTTTGAGTGATGAAGCTCCGGTTCGTGCCAAAGGATTCGACCATACCACACAAGGCGCTTATGCTGTGGCAGCTGGTGTTTCTACCGCTTTGAATCTGGATGAGGAAAGAACGGCTAATGCATTGGCTATCAGTGGAACACCATTAAATGCCCTGCGCGTAACCCGGACAGGTGCATTATCGCACTGGAAAGGCCTGGCCTATCCTTATACTGCTTTTGGAGCTACGACATCGACTTTCCTGGCAAAGCGTGGTATCACCGGACCGATGGAAGTTTTTGAAGGGAATAAAGGATTTCAGGAATCTATTGCTGGAAATTTTCAGATCAACTGGAGTAAGGAGAATCTGGAGAAAGTCACGCAAACAATTATCAAACAATTCAATGCTGAGATTCACTCTCAGGCGACGCTCGAAGGTGCGCTTGACCTGAAGCATAAACACAGTATCGATCCGGAGGATATTGATAAAATTGAGGTCACAACTTTTAGTGTGGCTTATAATATTATCGGTGGAGGAGAAGAAGGGGATAAAACGATTGTCCGGATCAAAGAGGAAGCCGATCATAGTCTTCAGTATATGACAGCAGTGGCCTTAATCGACGGACAAGTATTGCCCGATCAATATAAACCGGACCGGATTACTCGCGATGATGTCCAAACACTTCTCAAAAAAATCAAAGTAACACCCGCTGATGAATACAGTGCTCGATTCCCGGACGAGATGCCTTGCCATATAACAATTTTTATGAAAGACGGATCAAAATATGAAATCGATAAGGAAGATTACGAAGGATTTCATACACGTCCGATGAGTTGGGATACGATTATTGAAAAATTTAAACAATTGACGCGTCCTTATACCACTGAACAACTTAGAAATCATATCATTGAACTGGTACGTGATATGGAGAATCATAAAGTAAAAGATCTGACCCACTTATTGGTACAGGTAAAAGTACCCGAATACAGGGTTGCTAGTAAGTAGGTTGAGAGCATAACGTTGGTCGTCTGTGGTCAGTCGACTATTGTATTAAATTAAAAACTATTTATTGAATTTTGAAGGGAAATAAACGGTGAGCTTTATGGCAAAAAAGAGAGAAGAAGAATTATTCGATTTTCTTAATAAAAATGAGAGAGAAGAAAAACCAAGGAAGCACGGGATTACGGAAATTCGTGGACCCTATTATAGTGTAATGGGAAAACGGTATTTGCAGGATATCCTGGAAACGATGGGAGATTATGTGGATTCCCTTAAATTTTCCGGAGGATCTTTTACGCTGATGCCGCCGCCCCGTGTTAAAGAAATTACGGATCTTGCCCATGATTATAATGTATTGGTTTCTACCGGTGGTTTCATGGAGTATGTGCTGACACAGGGTCATGAAGCCGTAGGTAAATACATTGAAGCCTGTAAGTCGTTGGGTTTTGATATCATTGAATTATCGGCAGGATTCATAACTATTCCAACCGACGATTGGCTTCGGTTGATCGACCGGGTCCAAAAAGCGGGATTGAAAGCCAAACCGGAAATAGGTATTCAGTTCGGTGCCGGTGGTGATACACCTGAAACAGCTTTGAGAGCCGAAGGGGAAATGGATCCCGAATGGGCGGTTAAGCAGGCCGCCAAATTTATTGATGCCGGTGCGTATATGATCATGATCGAATCGGAAGGGATCACTGAAAATATCGAACCGTGGCGCACCGATGTCCCGGCTCGTTTCATCAACGAACTCGGACTAGAAAAGCTCATGTTCGAAGCTGCTGATCCGGAAGTATTTGCTTGGTACATAAAGAATTATGGTCCTGAGGTAAATGTTTTTGTAGATCATAGTCAGATCGTTCAACTCGAATGCCTGCGTTCCGGTATTTGGGGAACAAAAAGCCTGTGGGGGCGTGTCCTGACGTATAAAGGGAATAAATAAGCCACAGCTTTTCGCAGATCTGAGCAGATCTTTAACCCGGATTATTCACGTTAATAATAAATATAGCATGTATAATATTGTATATAAATAGTTTATGTAAATTTAAATGATCTTCAATTTTGAGGATGTTAAAAAAGCTGTGAAATTTTACCGTGCCCTGCGTTGAATAGAAAAATACTTATTCCACGTATTCAGATACGTTTTATGCGTATTTTTCTATTCACCTTGGTCACGATAAAGTTTCTTGGTGAATAATCCGGATTAAGGCTTAGGGGTTTCATTGGTTGAGAAATGGAATAAAGGTATCAGACGTTGTTAGATTCCTCCGCTTCCGTCGGAATGACAGTTTAACTGTTTGTTGTTGGTGGCATGTTGTTTATCGTCGGTAGAGCCTGTGAAAAAATAACAATGCAAGCGACAAGGCAACTTAATTTTTTATTGTTTTTGAGTTTTGTTGAAGAGCCTCTCTCCCTGTAGCAGATTTATCCGTGAAAGGGAGAACTTGTCCCGCATACTTTCGGGAAATTGAGAGTGGGTAAGCAAAGCGAAATCGCGCGAAGTACCTAAATTAACGGGAGGTTTGTTTAAGACGAAGTATTAGAGTCTTCATTGTATATCAAAAATGATAAAAATATCAATTCCTGAAAATCTTATTCATTATAAATTTGAGATTTGAGTTAACAATAGGAGAAAAGACTAGGCCGTCCGCGAAAGCTTTCGGGACTGCCTGGTCTCGAAGAGAAACGTGTAGTTACATTCAAAGATCCGCAAAGTTTTTAAAACGTTGCGGATCTCATTCCATTCTTATCCAAACCTCACGATAAATTATTTAAGGCAATTGAATTTGATTTATAGTTTTTTCACAGCCTCTGTAGTCCATGGTTTTTTATATAAAAAAATCTGAGAAAATCTGTTTAATCCGCGTCATCTGCGTTTTATAAAAAACTTTAAAATCGAATCTTTCGTGCTTAACTTCTGTTCTTTTACCAAATTTGATTACGGATTTAACAGAGAGATGCGGCACCCATGCCTGATCATGAACAATTAAAAGTCCCTGAACGTATTCCCCGTACGACCTTTATTGGCCTGTTTATTGCTAATATGGCTGCCATGCTTGGTATGGGGATTTTGCTTCCGATTCTTACTCCTTTTGCCAAAAAGCTTGGAGCATCAGGAGCTATTGTAGGAATGATTTTCGCAGGTTACGCTCTGGCCCGTGGTCTGTTTAGTCCGTTTGTCGGACGTATTTCTGACCGGTATGGAAGAAAGGGATTCATGCTTTTTGGACTGGCCTTATATGCTATTCTTGCTCTTGGATACAGTCTGCTCCATAGTGTAATTATGCTTGCTGTTTTATGGTTTT
>DATFMK010000081.1:0-2981 GCA_035267005.1 Balneolales bacterium | reverse complement strand
TTGCCAATATAGCCGGGAGGTTCTACCGATGTTACTCTCAACTTTACAGAATCATAAAATATCTGTATCTCCTCAGGCAAATCATCCCTGCTGATATCGCTTAAATGATCAGCGTAAGCTTGCTTGACACATTCCCACATGAGGGTTTTGCTGGATGATACCGCTTTAGCCGCTTTGGAGAATTTATTGAGCAGGTCGGTCATAGCTTAACTGATCCTTTCTCAGGTCCGGTGGCAAGCCAAAGAAACCAAATATCCCCTAAATACAGACTTTTAGATTAATTTAACCTGGTTTCCAAGATTAGTCAAAAAATTTATATAGTATTGGTTGTGCGCTGGGTAATCCTGAAAAGGGAGCAAGGACCTTACTTGGTGGTTTAATGGAGCGCAGGGATCAGGTGCTTTGATTTTCTGATAGGCTATATATTGGGAAAATCTTCGTTATTTGGGTGAGTGTTCGTAAAGCAAAACAAAAATCAATTTAGACCACATGTTATTCTTTGTTTTCCTTAAATCTTCTGGTGGAAATTTTTTAACATGCTTATCGTTGTCAATGTAGGGTTTATCGTTGTCCATTTCAATTTTTACATAATCACCTAATTTTCTCTCTAAATTGCTGAACAAAGACGCAGATATTTTCCAGTTTTCATCCTCAAGGTAAAAGTACAACCTTCTGTGAATATCATAATAAACAGAACATGAAGGATAGTATAGATATGTGTAATTTTGTTTACTCGCTGTCTCCGGACTTTCTAATTCTGAATGTTCTTTCTGTTGGATACCGCCACTGTCACCGGCAAAGCCGATGCTGTTGAATACGATGAAACAAAATCCAATGGCAAAACTCACAAACAATCTTTTTTTTAGATTGTACTTCATATAATCTCCCCTTTTGCCAAGGTATTTACCCTACTTTTTTTATTGTCGCCATAACTGGAAAAATCTTGAACATGCAGTGAGATCTTCTAATGATGTTAATCAGTTCAAATTATAAGAGAATGTATCTGCGTAGAATCCCATTCAGTTAATCTTTTTCACCCGGCGGCAGATAACCTGGCGGTGTTTTGCGTATTAATTTGCCGTGCCTGTCATATTGTTCCACTATCAGATTACCATTTTCGATGACATTTTTATTTGTTTTATGCTCAACGCTTTGATCAGGTGTTCTTGCCTTAGTATTTTCACCGAATTTGCCGATTAAATTATAAGTTGGTGCTATCGCTTGTTTTGGAGTTGTGTTGCTTATTTCATCAATCATGATATCCCTCTTTTAAAAATGCATTTCCCCCATATTAAATATCGACATTTGTGGATATAACTTGAGAACGAGGCTTTTCAACAAATTACACATTTAATAAACACAGAATATTTTTCAATGGAATCTCAATAGTGAGGACTACCGCTATTGTAACAACCGGAAATTCAGTATGCAGAGTTTTCGTGTTTTCCGGTAAAAGAAAATATAAAAACCCAAAGCAAGTAATACAAAGTCCCTGAAAATTAAGTATCCGGCAAAGATCCCTTGACCGTTAGAGTTTATCGAAAAACAACCGCAGTTAAATTCATGACCACGAATAAGATTTATGGAAAGCGCGGTTATAAAAGTCAGGAGCATGCAATTGACAATCAGTGCAGCAGACCGTGGATAAAATCCGATGATGAGGGCGAGCCCCGTGAAAAGCTCGAGGAAAGGCACGATGATGGCAATCAGGTTGATGAACACATCTGGGAAAAGGTCGTACCCGTAAATAATCTTTGCAAAAAGGGCAGGTGACAAGATCTTGTTATAACTGGCATATACAAAAATCACACCAAGAATCCAACGTGCCGCCAACTCGATCCAGTGGTTACCAAAGAAGGTTCGAAAGGGCTTATTCAATTGGATACCCTTCCGCTTTCCAGCCCGGATAACCATCGATAAAAACATTTATCTCTGTATATCCAAGCGCCAACAGAAGTTGTGCCAGCCTGTGACTGTCTTCGCATGTCCTGCCCGAACAATATGTTATAATGGCTTTTTCAGGTGGATACTGCTCCAAAAACGCCTCTATTTTTTCATCAAACTGCCCCACCGGAAGGGAAACCGCCCCCTTAATGTGTGCTTCATCATAATCATCCCGGGACCGGGCATCGACAAAAATGAATTTTTGGCTGTCATACAATTTTTTGGCCAGGATTACATCACCGATTTCGATGTCATTGAGGACAATATCGTTTTTTTCATTTGCCGTAATCACGCCCTGTGAGGTATCCCACTGGCCTACCAGGGCAATACCGGCCGGTGAGAAATAATTGATCGCAAGCGCCGCGATGATCGCTGCGCTCACAAGAATGCTTATTTCCTTGATTGTTTCCATAGGAGTTTTGAAATCGCGGTTAGGTATAATCGTAACTTTTCACAATATCAGAGCATAATATCGAAGAGTAAGGTACCAAAATAATCAGTAACCATGCTGCTAAACTCTCTATGCGGGTAAGAAAGATCTGCGTTTGACATTAAAGTATCTTAGAAAATACTTCACAAGAACGGCAAACTTTCATCTTCTCTTTCCAGTTTTGGCGCACTGTGCCCTCACAAATGGTTCCGTTGATAAACCAACAGAGATCTCCGGCCTTAAATTCCCAGGCTGGACAGTGTGCCTTTTGGTTAGGAGAACAATTTTTTATAGCCCAACACGTTTTTCTGCGTTTCCTGTTCTCTGCTATCCTGGAGACTAAGAAAAACATCTGCCGCTCTGCAGAAGGCGGAACAGATCGCCACCCCTGTTCATAGCTGTGAATCGCCTTAATAGAGGTTCCGAGCAATTGGGCCATTTGTTTTTGTGTTTTTTTCAGTTTTTTGCGAACGTAGATAAACTCTTTACTGTCCAATAGAAAACTCCTAAGACATATGATTCAAGAAGGGATAAATAATATAATAAAGTAGGTTGTCACAATGTGGTAATTGTGTCAAATAAAAAAACATATTCCATCATCAATGAA
>DATFMK010000080.1:0-10853 GCA_035267005.1 Balneolales bacterium | reverse complement strand
AGAAAGAAGCGATACAGAAATTACAATTTAACCGGGCTGTTGCCGGGCAATTAGAAAATCCGGCTGATATACAATATCATAGACGTGAAATTGCACGTCTTAAGACGATAATCAAAGAAAAACAGCGCTAAAACAACCCTTTATCTTTTAGAGTAATCATAGCTTATGGCAAACGAAACAGCAACTGAGCGAAACCAAAGAAAACAAAGAACAGGGCGGGTAGTCAGCGATAAAATGGATAAAAGCCTGACTGTTGCTGTAGATAGACAGGTCAAACATCCGATCTATGGTAAATTCATTACCAAGACTACCAAATACATGGTTCACGACGAAAACAATGATGCCAAGGCAGGAGATGTGGTTCGTATAATGGAAACACGTCCCTTGTCAAAGAAAAAGAAATGGCGTCTGGTCGAAATCATTGAAAAAGCGAAATAATTAGCAATCATTTATTGAGTTAAGAAAATGATACAAACACAGTCCGTACTTAATGTCGCAGATAATAGTGGTGCCAAAAAAGTGATGTGCATCAAGGTGCTGGGCGATTCCAAAAAGCGTTATGCCCGTGTAGGCGATTTAATAGCTTGCTCAGTCAAAACGGCTATACCGGGTGGCACAGTAAAAAAAGGTGATGTGGTTCAAGCTGTTATAGTTCGAACAAGAAAAGAATTTCGTAGAAAAGATGGCAGTTATATTCGTTTTGACGAAAATGCTGCTGTTCTCCTGAATAAAGAGAATGAACCCATTGGAACAAGAATTTTTGGACCGGTAGCCCGAGAATTACGTGAGAGAAATTTTATGAGAATCGTTTCTCTGGCTCCTGAAGTACTTTAAACGAATTTATTATGCCACGTAAAAAGAACCATCAAAAAAAACTTCATGTCAAACGAGGCGATATCGTAGAGGTCATCGCCGGTAATGACAAGGGTAAAAGAGGAAAAGTCCTCCAAGTTCTGCCTAAGAAAGATCGAGTTATTGTTGAAGGAGTAAATATTCGTGTGCGTCACGAAAAACCCAGTCAGCAATATCAGCAAGGTGGTAGAATGGAACGTGAAATGTCTATTCATGTATCCAATGTGATGCCATTAGATCCTGTTTCGGATACACCGACACGTGTAGGTAGAAAGAGAATTGACGAATCCGGCAAAAGCCGATGGGTACGATACGCAGTAGATAGTGGTGAAGTTTTAGATAATTAAGAATCGAAAAGAAGAGATGGCAACAGAAGCAAGACTTTATACAAAGTACAAAGAAGACATCATTGATAAGATGGTAAAGGATTTTGGATACTCCAATAAAATGGCCGTTCCAAAGCTTAAGAAAATCACTGTCAATGTTGGTGTCGGCGAAGCCGTATCCGATCGTAAACGCCTCGATGATGTTGTTGAAAATGTTGCTTTAATTACAGGTCAACGACCAGTATTAACAAAAGCAAAGAAATCGATCTCTAACTTTAAGCTTAGAGAGGGAATGCCGATTGGGTGCAAGGTTACCTTGAGAAAAAAGATTATGTACGAATTCTTAGATCGATTCATTAATCTTGCACTACCAAGAACACGAGATTTTCAGGGTGTTCCGGACAAGAGTTTTGACGGACGTGGTAATTATACATTAGGTGTTAAAGAACACGCTATTTTCCCTGAAATCCAATCAGATCAAGTAGAGTGGTTACATGGTATGGATATATCTTTCGTAACCTCTGCTGAGACTGATGAAGAAGCATATGCTTTATTAAAATATTTAGGAATACCTTTTAGAAAAAGAAATAACTGAGAGAATTTTATGGCTAAAAAAGCTTGGATTGCTCGTAACGAAAAGAGAAAAAGAACCGTAGCTAAATACGCTAAAAAACGTCAGGAACTTAAAGAAGCTGGCGATTATGAAGCTTTACAAAAGCTTCCTAGGGATGCTAGTCCTACCCGTGTGCGTAATCGTTGCAGCTTAACAGGTAGATCACGTGGATATATTTCAAAATATGGTATATCGCGTATTAAATTTCGTGAACTGGCCCTGGAAGGGAAAATACCAGGCGTTCGTAAAGCCAGTTGGTAATTCATTAGTAATAAATATATATCATGAACGATCCTATAGCTGATTTCTTAACGAGAATCCGAAATGCTCAGATAGCTGGTCATCGTAAAGTTGATATCCCGGCTTCTAAGATAAAAAGAGCAATGACGAAAATTCTTCTGGATAAAGGTTTTATCCAGAATTACATCGATATTGAGGATAATAAACAAGGTCTGTTGCGCTTATTTTTAAAATATGACGCATATGGTTATCCGGTTATAAAGTCGATGGATAGAATTTCAAAACCAGGCTTAAGAACATATTGTGAATCATCCGATATACCACGTGTTAAAAATGGTCTGGGGATAGCGATATTAACGACTTCACGTGGGGTTATGACCGATAAAGAAGCCCGTAAAATGGGAGTCGGTGGCGAAATACTTTGTTACGTATACTAAAAAGAATAGGAAATTATGTCTCGTATTGGGAAATTACCGGTACCTTTAAAAGATAATGTAGAGTTTAGCGTTAATTCCGATAATGTTGTTACCATCAAAGGTGCAAAAGGTTCATTATCTCTAAAGATTCATCCCGACATTAAAGTCGAAGAAAAGGATAACGAGATTGTCTTAACCCGTAAATCAGAAAATAAAAATCATAAAGCTTTGCATGGTTTATCACGTTCGTTGATTAACAATGCAGTTATTGGTGTCACCGATGGTTATTCCAAAACATTGGAAATTATCGGAGTTGGTTACCGGGCAAGTGTTAATGGAGGAGTACTAGAACTTGGCTTAGGGTATTCTCACCCGTATTTCTTTGTGCCACCTCCGGGTATTGATATTGAAGTGGATACAAAATCAGCAAAGAATCCACGTATCATTGTCTCTGGAATAGATAAAGAATTGGTAGGGCAGGTAACCGCCAAGATTCGTTCCTTAAGACCACCAGAACCGTATAAAGGTAAAGGGGTTCGTTATCTGAATGAACAAATACGTAGAAAAGCTGGAAAATCGGCAGGTAGATAAATTATAGAAGGAAATGGCTAACAATCAGAAGGTATTACGTAGAAAAAGGATACACAGAAGGGTTCGTTCCCGTTTACATGGTACGGCTCAACGTCCCAGAATGTGTGTTTACAAAAGTTCAAAACATATTTATGTTCAATTTATCGACGATAACAAAAGAGAAACACTGTTTGCCGTTTCAACCAAATCAAAAGATTTGGCGGATAACCTGAATGGTAAAACAGGTGTTGAAAAAGCAACAGAAGTTGGTAAATTAGCTGCTGAAAAAGCAAAGGATGCCGGAATTCAAACCATAGTGTTCGACCGCGGCGGTTATAAATATCATGGAAAGGTCAAAGCAGTTGCAGAAGCTGCACGCGAAGGTGGACTTCAGTTTTAAATATTGATTATATATGCCTAGAAAAAGAAGACAACATAATATCAAAGCAAGTGAACTGAATCTTGAAGATCGTTTGGTTCACATTAATAGAGTAGCTAAAGTTGTAAAAGGTGGACGCCGGTTTAGTTTTAATTCTATTGTAGTAGTTGGTAATAAAGACGGTATCGTTGGTAATGGCCTCGGTAAAGCTAATGAGGTTTCCGATGCCATTCAGAAAGGAATCGATGATGCCCGGAAAAACCTGATCCGTGTGCCTATTACAAAGGGTGGGAGTATTCCACATCCTGTAATCGGAAAATGCGGTGCTGGACGCGTTTTATTACGTCCGGCTGCTCAAGGTACTGGTGTTATTGCTGGCGGACCAGTTAAAGCGGTACTCGACAGTGTCGGCATTCATAATATTCTGACTAAGTCACTTGGTTCATCCAACCCGCATAATATGGTTAAAGCTACTATCGATGCTTTGAATAAACTTGAAGATCCGGTAGAAGTTGCCCAACGACGCGGAGTATCTTTGAAAAAAGTTTACGAGGGATAATTGAAAATCGATAAGAGTTGTTAAGAAACGAATCGGATTGGAAATAAGAGTATGAAACTTGAGAATTTAACAGCACCTGTTCCGAACAGAAAAACTCGTAAAAGGGTTGGTAGAGGAGAAGGTTCGGGATTAGGTAAACAATCGGGAAGAGGCCATAAAGGACAAAAAGCCGGAAGTGGTTATAGTAAAACCTTTGGATTTGAAGGTGGTCAAATGCCTCTGCAAAGGAGAATACCAAAATTTGGATTTATTAATCCATTTCGAAAAGAGTATATTCCCGTAAATCTGGATCGTATCGAAAAAGCTGTCGAAGATGGTAAACTTGGTGAAACCATCACAGTTGAAGATTTAGTAAATGCAGGAATGGTCGACAAAAATAGTTTGGTTAAAATCCTTGGTAAAGGAGACCTCAAACAATCGTTGACTATCACTGCCCATGCATTCAGCAAAACAGCTGAAGAAAAAATCTCCCAAGCAGGAGGCAAGGTCAATAAGATAGAAAAATAACTCTCTCAGAACGGGTTCATAACAGCGCATGAGTTTAGTAGAAAACTTCCGAAATATCTTCAAAGTTGAAGAGTTAAAAAAACGGATCTTGTATACCGTTGGATTATTAATGGTATACAGAATTGGTAGTTATATCACATTACCTGGGGTAGATGCAACCCAACTTGCACATCAGACGGGGGCGGCTACAAGTTTACTTGGCCTCTTCAATTTGTTTGTAGGTGGTGCTTTTGCCAGGGCCGGTGTATTTGCATTGGGAATCATGCCTTACATTACGGCAGAAATTATTTTGCAGTTGATGGGAGCGGTGGTTCCATATTTCCAAAAACTTCAACGAGAAGGTGAGGACGGCAGACGTAAATTGACCCAAATGTCCCGTTACGGGACAGTCCTGATTACAGTTGTTCAGGCTGTCGGTTTTGCTATTAACCTGATGTCAACATCACCAGGTGCTATTGTTGTAAGTAAAACAGCTTTTATTATAACAAGTATCATTGTATTAACTGCCGGTACCGTATTTGTGATGTGGTTAGGTGAACGAATAACGGATCGTGGAATTGGAAATGGTATTTCAATCATCATTATGATTGGTATTATCGCAGCTTTACCAACAAACCTGATCAATGAGGTCACCACAAAAAGTAACTTGATTATAGTTATTGTGGAATTAGCCGCGTTGCTGATTGTTGTTGCAGCAGTTGTCTTATTAACGGAAGGAACCCGGAAGATTCCGGTACAATATGCCAAACGTGTTGTTGGTAGACGAGTATATGGTGGTACCACCCAATATCTTCCGCTTCGTGTTAATGCAGCGGGTGTAATGCCGATCATTTTTGCTCAGTCAATTATGTTTATTCCGAGTACCATAGGAACCTTCTTCCCGGATAATCAAACGATACAATTATTGACATCATGGTCTAGTGATTTTACTGGCGTGACTTATTCAATTATTTATGCAATTATTATCATATTCTTTACCTATTTCTATACAGCTATTGCAATAAATCCAAAAGAGATGGCGGATACCATGAAACGTCAGGGCGGATTTATACCGGGAGTGAGACCTGGTAAACAGACTGTTGAATTTATCGATAATATACTGACTAAAATTACGCTTCCGGGTTCTATTGCTCTGGCCATTGTAGCCATATTACCGGCATTTGCTGTACGATTTGGTGTCACGCCTGGTTTTGCAATGTTTTTTGGAGGAACAAGTCTTTTGATTATTGTTGGAGTAGCGCTGGATACGTTACAACAAATAGAAAGTCATCTGATGATGCGTCATTACGATGGTTTCATGAAGACAGGTAAAGTAAGAGGTAAACGTCGTTTCGCATGATATATCTCAAGACAGATAAGGAAATAGAAAAAATTAGAGAAAGCGCGAAACTTGTATCGCTGACTATCGCAGAAGTAGCCAAATATATTCAACCGGGTATTTCAACTGGTAAATTAGACCAAATTGCAGAAGACTATATTAAAGAACATAACGCCTTGCCGGCATTTAAAGGATATGGTCCTCCAAGTAATAGTTTTCCGAATACTCTATGTGTTTCCATAAATGAAGAAGTAGTTCATGGAATACCGGGAAACAGAGAAATTAAAGATGGTGATATTGTATCCGTAGATTGTGGCGTTATTTTAGATGGATATTATGGCGATTCGGCTTATACTTTTGCCGTTGGCGAAGTAGATGATGAATCCATGAAATTATTAACTACCACGATGGAGTCTCTTTACAAAGGAATTGAACCTGCTGTCCATGGTAATAAAATTGGAGATATCGGATATGCCGTTCAAAAACATTGTGAAGACGCCGGATACGGTGTTGTGAAAGATTTGGTAGGTCATGGACTTGGAAAATCATTGCATGAAGATCCTTCCGTACCCAACTATGGAAAACCCCGACGTGGTGTTCGTTTGCGTTCGGGCATGACTTTGGCCATTGAGCCAATGATCACGATGGGTAGTTGGAAGGTAAAAACATTGAAAGATGGGTGGACTGTTGTTACCAAAGACAAGAAACCAGCAGCCCATTACGAACATGATATAGTTGTGAGAGAAGGAAATGCTGAAATTTTAAGCACTTTTGACTATATTGAGGAGATAACAAAGATTCAAATAGACAAAGTATCGTAAATAATGGCTAAACAAGAGCCCATTAAACAAGATGGAACAATTTTGGAAGCATTACCTAATGCACAATTTCGTGTCGAATTGGATAATGGACACGAAATATTAGCACATGTTTCCGGAAAAATGAGAATGTATTACATTAAAATTTTACCTGGTGACCGAGTAGCGGTTGAGATGTCACCTTATGATTTGACTAAAGGTAGAATTACGTATCGATATAAATAAACAAGAATTTTATAGAAGTATGAAAACTAAATCATCTGTACGTAAAAGAAGTTCTGACGATAAAATTGTACGACGTAAAGGTCGTATCTATGTTATTAATAAGAAGAACCCTCGTAATAAACAACGACAGGGATAAAAGGTAGAAAAAGGAACTAAGAATGGCTCGAATTGCAGGTAACGATTTACCCAAAAATAAGCGAGGCGAAGTAGGGTTGACCTATATTTATGGGATAGGTCGTTCAAGCGCCCGTGATATACTTGATAAAGCTGATATCGATAAAAATATCAAAGTCGGCGACTGGACAGATGAGCAGGTAGCTTCAATCAGAAAGATAATTGAAAACGAATATAAGGTTGAAGGTGCTCTTCGCAGTGAAATTAATTCCAATGTCCGACGATTAATCGAAATTGGGAGTTACAGAGGATTACGGCATCGTCGTGGTCTGCCCGTAAGAGGTCAGCGGACGAAAACCAATGCCCGGACAAGAAAGGGTAGAAGAAGAACCGTAATGGGAAAGAAAAGAGCACCTCGTAAATAACGATTAAATATAGATAAGAATGGCAAAGAAGCAGACAAAAAGTTCAGTTAGAGCTAAAAGGAAAAAGCAGCTTACCGATCCCAATGGTAAAGCATTTATCAAGGCTACTTTTAATAACGTGATCGTAACGGTTACGGATAGTGTTGGTAATGTACTCTCTTGGTCATCTGCAGGGAAAGAAGGTTTCCGTGGATCTAGAAAAAATACCCCCTATGCAGCGCAATTAAGTGCTGAGACAGCTGCTAAAGCGGCATATGGCATGGGATTACGTAATGTAGATGTTTTTGTTAAAGGTCCCGGTTCTGGCCGTGAAGCCGCAATTAGAGCCCTTGCAACCGCAGGATTAAATGTATCAATCATTAAAGATACGACTCCTATCCCCCATAATGGTTGCAGACCACCGAAAAGAAGACGCGTTTAAGAAAGAATAAAATTTATAGAGTAGAGTAAATGGCAAGATATAGAGGTCCAAAACAAAAAAAAGCACGTCGATTCAGAGAACCAATATTTGGTGCTAATAAGGCGCTTGAGCGAAAACCATATGGTCCCGGACAACATGGTCGCTCACGGCGTGGTAAGAAATCGGAATATGCCATTCAGCTGGAACAAAAACAAAAAGCCAAATATACGTATGGCTTGTTAGAACGTCAGTTCCGTAATTTATTTAAAAAAGCACACTCCAAAGAGGGTGTTACAGGCGAAAATTTGCTTCAATTTCTAGAAGCTCGTCTCGATAATACTGTTTATCGCATGGGATTTGCCCGTACAAGAAGACAAGCGAGACAATTGGTAAATCACAGACATGTGGTGGTAAATGGTCAGGTAGTAAATGTACCATCTTATAGTTTAAGACCGGGAGACGTGGTATCTATCCGACCAAGATCACGTAATCTTGAAGTAATTACGGATTCTGTTGCGAATTCACCACGTAAAAAGCACAACTGGATCGAAATAGATAAAAAATCTTTAACGGGTAAATTTATGAATTACCCGCCCATGCAAGATATACCGGAAAATATAAATGTACAGCTTATCGTTGAGTTATATTCCAAGTAATTGATAATGGGTCATAAAGAGCGAGTTTAAAAAATTAATCAACCGGATAATATTTATTATGAGCAGCACAAATCTTCAAATGCCCGATAGCCTCGTTGTAGATGAGGTCACAGATACCTTTGGTAGATTTGTATTACAACCTTTGGAAAGAGGATATGGAGATACCATTGGAAATTCATTCCGAAGGGTTTTACTTTCATCTCTTCCCGGTAATGCAATTATCGCACTCAAAATTGGTGGGGTTAAGCACGAATATTCAAGTATTAAGGGAGTTTCAGAAGATGTATATGATATCATTTTAAACCTGAAAGGTGTTCGATTCAAACAGGTTGAACAAAGCAGTGGTGTCATACATGTCAGTAAAAAAGGACCTGGTGCCCTCACTGCAAATGATATCAATGAAGCAACTTCAGAATATGAAGTATTAAATCTCGACCACCATATTGCTACACTTTCAGAAGATTCTGAAGTGGAAATGGAATTGAGAATAGGCCGGGGTAAAGGATATGTAACATCTGAAGAAAATACCTTTGAAGACGAGACTGATGTCGATTTAATACCCGTCGATGCTATATTCACACCTATCAAACTTGTAAAATATCAAGTTGATAATGTTCGGGTCGGCCAAAGAACAGATTATGAAAAATTGATTCTTGAAGTAACAACAGATGGATCGGTAAATCCCAAAGAGGCTTTAACCATAGCAGGTAAGATACTCAAGGATCACATTGAGAAGTTCATCACCGAAAAAATTGATGAACCATTCGTACAGGAAGATGAAGAAGTTGACGCAGAGAAGGCACGTGTAGCCAACCTGTTAAAAACAAGTATCGAAGATTTGAACTTAAGTGTTCGAGCTTACAACTGCTTAAAATCAGCAAACATCAATTCGATTGGTGAACTGGTTGCTAAAGATGAGTCAGAATTACTTAAATTCAGAAATTTCGGTAAAAAATCACTAGCCGAATTAGTAGAAGTAATAGAAGAAAAAAATCTTCACTTCGGTATGGATGTTTCAAAGTATATGGATAAATAATTAATTGAATTGATATAAGGAGAGTTTTTAACAATGCGTCACTTAAAAGCTGGTAAAGGGCTCAGCAGAACAGCTTCTCACAAAAAAGCTACAATGAGAGCTTTATCCGTTGCCCTTATAAATAATCGTCGTATCGTTACTACTTTGGCTAAAGCGAAAGAACTCCGTCGGTATTTCGAACCTCTTGTTACCAAAGCCAAGAAAGATAATTCACATACACGACGACAAATTTTCTCTTTTCTAAGGGATAAAAAAGCCGTTTCGCTTATGTTCGATGAGGTGGCACCTGTTGTAGGAGATCGCCCGGGAGGATATACCCGAATTATTAAAGTGGGGACTCGCGCAGGAGATGGAGCTGAAACAGCCTTGATTGAATTGGTTGATTTTAACGATGTTAAGCCTGAAACGAAGAGTAAACGTAAGAAGAGAACTCGACGTGGTTCTGGTGGTGGTAAAAAATCCATTAAGGGAATAAAGGAAACTAAAGAGACCGCCCCTGAGAAGAGTGAAAAGCCTAAAAAAGCTAAAGAGGAAAAAGCCCAGGCTAAATCTGAAGAGGGAGAAGAAACTAAGAAAGCTACTGCAGAAGCTAAAACTAAAACTGTTAAAGAAGAAAAAGAAGCAGAATCTGCAAAGCCTGAAGAAAAGGATGTAGAAGATAAAGATCAGGACAATTCTGAATCAAAAGAGGAAAAAGACGATAAAGAATAGTTTTTGATCAAATAATTACAGAAAGCATTTTATAAAGGTCTTTGATTCGGTGAATCAAAGACCTTTTTTATGATTGTGATTAGAATCTATCAATGCTCTTTAGATATCAAAAACTTTAACCCGAATTATTCACGTAACCAATAAGAAGTAATTCATATCATGGTAAATAGCGTGAGTTCGAGATAAAATCTTTTTATAAACAGTATTTTGAAAGAACTACCTCACTCTGAAGATTTCTCCCTCCGGTCGAAATGATGTGAATGGGCGAAGATGATGTTGAGGTTTAAAAAACATCATTCAAAGGTGTCATCTCGAACCCGCTTTTTGGGTGTGAGATCTTCCAACCGTGGATATGAAACAAAATAAGTCTATAATTATATCGAATTCACGTTAAATAAAGTAACTTATAAAAACTAAACCGATGCTTGATTTTGAGGACATTAAAAAAAACTGCAAAATTTCTCCTTGATCACAGCTAAATTTCTTGGAGAATAATCCGGGTTATTGCGCCAAGTTAAGCCCATGAAAGGGGGATTAACGATTATGTTCTCTGAAACCTTTCGCAGGAAGCCTTCAGGTACCCAATCCTGTCCGGTAAAGCCTAACCAGTTGCCGGAACCGAGTCTTGCGTAGTCGGTCGAGAGGCCGGTCCCGAAAGTGTTCGGGATAGACAGGGAGTCCAAAGGCC
>DATFMK010000079.1:0-2041 GCA_035267005.1 Balneolales bacterium | reverse complement strand
CCTGATTCGCATACCACGAATACAGGGACGGCCCCCGCATTGGTCAGGATTAATGGTAATTCGTTTTTTCCAGTCACTCATTTTTGAAACCGATTGATTAATGATTGTACATTATAAATTTAAGTAATTACAGACATTAATCATAGACGAAGGAAAGAAGCCAGCTAGCGACCCTGCGCATAAGCGACGTTTTGAAGTATAATTTAGCAGACAAAACGAAAAATCCGAACGGGAACGTGCAAAGGCTTAGCGAAAAACGTCTCCTTGATGCGCCGGTTAGGTGTGCACACTCAAGGAGCGAACATTTCCTGAAGTGTACTAAGTACTTGTTTTTTTTTAGCTGATTAATGGATGATCCCCAATCGTTTTATCAGACGTTGTTTATCCACCGTACGGATTTGATCTAAGACTATTTGTCCCTTCTTCTTTTGAAAGGTAGTGGTAATTCGAGTCGGATAATCCCGCAATGTTGATATTAAAGGAGCCACTATCACGGTTCGTATATGACGATTCATTTCATTTGGAGAAATTATGAGACATGGCCGCGTCTTTTTGATCTCAGAACCTTTCGTCGGATTCAGAGATATTAAATATACTTCGAAACGTTGGACAGGGGGTTTAGCTACCATGTCCACTCATTTTGATCCCACTCACTTGGAAATTCAACTTCTTCTTTGTCAAGCAATTGGTCATCACCTTTTTCAGCCATTTTTTCAAACGATTGATCCCAATCTTTTCTGGTTTCCTCAGGGGAACGAAGTATGATTTCATTGTCGCGCAAGATCATTTCGATCTCCCCGGAAAGGCCGCTCTCTTTAATAAGCGGTTTCGGTATTCGAACTCCCTGGGAATTACCAATACGGATAAGTTTTGTTTTCATAATGGTGATATTGAATGATATATGATATATATAATTACAATGTACATACAATTCAACGAGGAAAGGAGAAGAAATAGTGCGCCGGTTAGGTACCCGGTATAATCTTTTAGCTTGCTATTTTATGTCATATATGACATATTTAAATATGGCAAAAAAATGATAACCCATTAGTTTGGCTGCATGGCGAAGTTAAAACACCACCATTTTCCACGGAGACACGAATAAAAGTCGGATTTCTCCTGCGCAAACTTCAATTGGGACAGAACCTGGAAATGCCGGATTCCCGGTCTATGCCGAGTATAGGAAGCCATTGCCATGAATTACGGATGTTGATGCCAATAAAACTTGCGTATCATCTACTATATCGATGATGACGCCGTTGTAATACTTGAAGTATTTGTTAAGAAAACACAGAAGACGCCACAAAAAGTCATCGATATGTGTAAAAAAAGATTAGCATTGTATAAGCAATGACCCATGGAAGGAATAGGACTATGAATAAGCAAAAAAGAAAAAAACTGGAAGAGAAAGGATTTCGGGTTGGCTCTGCCGCTGAATTTCTGGAGCTGACTCCGGAAGAAGAAGCCTATATCGAAATTCGTCTGGCCGTGAGCAACATGATCAAAACGCAAAGAACTAAACGAGGATGGACCCAAGCACAACTGGCCCGGGCTATGGGATCGAGTCAGTCGAGAATAGCTAAGCTGGAAGCTGGAGATCCAAGTACATCACTCGATTTGATGATAAAGACATTACTCCGGCTGGGTATTTCAAAAAAAGAAATCGGCAAACTACTGGAGGGGAATTTAGAACCGGCTTGAGGCAGGGTACCTAACGACCCTCTGCATAAGGGGCGTTTTTGATTTGTAATTTAGCAATCGAAACGAAAAATCCGAACGGAAACATGAAAAGGCTTAGCGAAAAATGTATCCTTAATGCGTCGGTTAGGCCATTTAATAAGTATTAACGCGAACTAAGCAAATCAATGCGAAGTAAATGTTCTACTCTCATCACATGAATGATGTAAATGTTCTCATCTTCCATCCGGTAGAAAATGCGACACGGTGAAACCAGAAGCTCTCGATAAATGGATTCTTCAAGTTCCTGAACGGATTTTCCAAGTTTGGGGTATTGATGCAATAAATCCACCTGTTCAAAAGT
>DATFMK010000078.1:0-4968 GCA_035267005.1 Balneolales bacterium | reverse complement strand
CTCATTGATACCGACGAAGCCGTTGTTTGGCGGGGTCCGATGGTATCGAGTGCCGTAAAACAATTTCTAAGCGAAACCGAGTGGGGCGAGCTCGATTATATGGTCCTTGACCTGCCTCCGGGAACCGGCGATATTCAATTGACCATTGTTCAAACCGTACCTTTGACCGGTGCTATTGTCGTTTCTACACCTCAAAACGTAGCTTTAGATGATGCGCGTAAGGCGGTAGCGATGTTCCGTAAAGTTAACGTACCGGTTCTGGGAATGGTTGAGAATATGGCTTATTTCACTCCTCCTGAGTTGCCCGATAAGAAATATTACATCTTTGGTAAAGACGGGGCCAAAAACTTAGCTCTCAAACAGGAGGTCCCCTTTTTAGGTGAAATACCACTGGAACAAATTACCAGGGAAGGCGGAGACAGCGGTGAACCGGTAGTCGTTAAAGACGAAGAATCTTTATCCGCTAAGGCTTTTATGGAAATAGCCAATAAAACAGCTCAGCAGATTTCTATTCGCAATTCAAATGAGTCCCCCACAGAAAAAGTGGAAATACAATTTAAACCGTAATTTTATTAAAGCTAAGTAACCTTCATTTTACTGGTTTTTGGCTTTTTTTAGAATGTTAAAGTGATAAAAAAGACCTGGCAGGTTTTGAAAACCTGCCAGGTCTGAATAAAACTTCGAGCTATTATAACTTTTTTTATCGTTTAGTGTGAAATGTTGAAATGCGATAAAATCATATCTGCAACACAAAAAGCGGAGCTTCTGAGAAGCTCCGCTTTTTTAATCTCAAATTACTTTCTTCGGGACTGATTTACCCTTTTATTATTTCATACGGCCTTTTTCGCGGATACGTGCGGCTTTACCTCTTCTTTCACGGAGGTAGTACAATTTCGCACGACGTACACGACCACGTTTTTTCACATCTATTTTCGCAATAAATGGTGAGGAGTAAGGGAAGATACGTTCTACACCAATTGCATTCGACATTTTTCTAACGACAAATGTTTTATTGGCGCCACGTCCCCTTGACGAAATAACAACACCTTCGTATTGCTGAATTCTTTCTTTATCACCTTCTTTTACACGATAATGAACGTTGACCGTGTCACCAGGTACGAACTGTGGTAAATCGTCTCGTACTTGTGTCTGTTCTACAAGTTTAAGCTTGTCCATCTTCTTATCCTGTTAGCCTTTTGGCATTAATGTTCGTTTCTATATTTCTTAAATAAATCCGGTCGTAATTTCTTTGTTCGTTCTAAGGCCAAGCGATGACGCCATTCTTTAATTCTTTTATGATCTCCGGATTGTAAAACGTCTGGTACTTTTAATCCTTCATATTCGGGTGGACGCGTATATACCGGTGCGGCCAGGATATCATCCTGAAAGGAATCGTCTAACGCGCTTTCGGCATCACCTAAAACTCCGGGGAGCAACCGTATAATCGCGTCGGTCATCACCAAAGCCGGCAATTCACCGCCGGAGAGTACATAATCGCCAATCGTATATTCTTTTGTGATCAGCGCGTCACGAACCCGCTGATCAATGCCTTTATAATGTCCGCATAAAATAATGATGTTTTCATGCAATGACAGACGATTTGCCGCTTTTTGATCAAATTGCTCACCATCGGGAGCGGTAAAAATGATCTCATCATATTCACGCTCCGATTTTAGCCTGTTGATACACGAGAATACCGGCTGCGGAGTCATCACCATTCCGGCACCTCCGCCATAGGGATAGTCGTCGATCTTTTGGTGCTTATCTTCGGTGTAGTCGCGAAGATCGTGCACAACTATTTCAGTCAGTCCGGCATCCTGAGCATTTTTGATAATACTGTTTTGCAACGGACTCTCCAATAATGCGGGCACAGCCGATATTATATCGATACGCATATCATTTACCTATATCTGCATCAATTCCTGAATATCTTTTCCGACCAATTGCTTCTTTTCATCATCTATTGAGATAATATAAGCATCGACCATCGGTACTAGTATTTTACCATGATCACCGATCACTTCAAGAATCATGTGAGCGGGATTTTCCATAACATCAACTACAAATCCGTACTGCTCACCATCTTCAGATATTAATTCGTAATCGATGTAGTCGGCTTCATCCGGAGGAGGTTCTACTTCGAATTCCTCTTTCAGAAGATAGACATCCAGTCCTTTCGCCGCTTCCGAGGCGTCACGATTTGTGACCTGAACAAACTTTACAAAGAACAAATTCTGATTACTCTTAAAAACGAGTCGCGAGTCTTCAACTCGCCAGGGAATAAAATCTCCCCTCTCGTTTTTAACATAAAAGATCTTATGCGAATGTAATTTTTCGGGATTTTGAATCACCGGTTTTATGACCAATTCGCCGGAAAGTCCATGCGGACGCAAAACAGACCCAATTTTTATAAATGCATCTGATGGCTGAATCAATGGCTTAAAAAATAATTAAAGGCACATCCGGTTCTTTCGAATGGCCACATTCGCACGCTAAAAGTAAAAAAACTATTTTTCTTCTTTTTTGGAATCATCCGAAGCTTTTTCTTCGGCTTCATCCTTAGCTTCCGCTTTGGCTTCATCACCTTCATCAGCGGGTTCGGCCTCAGCTTTAGCCTCTTCATCGGCCTTAGCCTTAGCTTCAGTTTTTTCTTCTTTCTTTTCAGTCTCTTCTTCGGCCTTTTCGGCTTCGGCTTCGGCCTTAGCCTTTTCGGCTTCAGCCTTAGCTTTAGCCTCTTCCTCGGCTTTCGCTTTTGCTTCCGCTTCTGCTTTTGCCTTTTTAGCGCGTTCTTCAGCTTCTTTCTTAGCTAATTCTTCCTGCTGTTTCTGGTACACCTTTTCTTCCTCTTCGAGAGCTGCCCGTTTTTGTTCTTTCAACGTACGGGTTGTCGCACCATCAGCTGATTTATCTTCTTTCCAGGATGAGATAATCTCATCAATTTCTTCCTGGGATTTGCCCCAACGTTCGAGATGTACACGATAATACACCCCTTCTTCTTTTAAGAGTGAACGTACGCTGTCTGAGGCTTTTGCTCCGTTTTTGATCCAGTAAACCGCACGATCCACGTCCAATTGGACTAAATTCGGGTGAATAACCGGATTAAAACGGCCAAGATCTTCAATAATACGTCCATCACGTGGTGAACGTGAGTCGGCCGCTACAATATGATAATACGGCTTTTTTTTACGTCCACGTCTCTGTAATCGTATCTTAACCAATGTATTCTCCTAATATGATTTTTTTTAGGATTAAAAGTTAATTATTCAGTTAATGTATTTTTATATAAAAATCATCTGTTGCCGAACATCGGCATATCCTTCAAACTCTGCATCGCACGTCCCATTTTATTCATCTTGGACATGGTCTTCATCATTTTCTTCATCTGTTCGAATTGCTTCAGCAAATCATTCACATCGCGAATCGTTGTTCCCGAGCCATTTGCAATTCGACGACGACGGCTCCCATTGATAACTTTGGGTTCCATGCGTTCTTCGATTGTCATGGAATTGATAATGGCTTCAATGGGCTTAAACGCATCATCGCCGACTTCCACATCTTTTAATGCTTTATTCATACCGGGAATCATGCCGACCAGATCGCTGATCGAACCCATTTTCTTAATCTGCTGCAACTGCTGATAAAAATCATCCAGATTAAAAGTATCCGATTTTATCTTCGACTGCAGTTTTTGGGCTTCTTTTTCATCGTATTGTTTCTGAGCTTTCTCGACCAACGAAACAACATCGCCCATTCCAAGAATTCGCTGCGCCATTCGATCCGGATAAAATTCG
Source organism: Balneolales bacterium (assembly GCA_035267005.1). Classification (GTDB taxonomy): domain Bacteria; phylum Bacteroidota; class Rhodothermia; order Balneolales; family DATFMH01; genus DATFMH01. The sequence continues at coordinate 1,177 of DATFMK010000078.1, read as the reverse complement.
GAAATAGCATCCAATTTCTCTCCGGTGCTCATAAACTTGATCGGTTTTTCTACGACCGATGTAATCGATAAAGCAGCACCGCCTCGCGTATCCCCATCCATCTTGGTGAGGACTACGCCGTCAAACTCAATTCGTTCATTAAATTCTTTAGCGGTATTCACCGCATCCTGCCCGGTCATGGCATCCACAACGAATAATGTTTCATTGGGATTGACCTTCTTTTTGATATCCGCCACTTCGTTCATCATGGCTTCATCGACGTGTAAACGACCGGCGGTATCTATAATGACTACATCGCAAGCTAATTTTTTGGCCTCCGAGATAGACTCCTTCGCTACCCGGATAGCATCCTTTTCCTCAATGGAATGTACCGGTACATCAATTTGTGATGCCAGCGTTTTTAGCTGATCGATCGCTGCCGGACGATAAACATCGGCTGCCGCCAATAACGGCGAATGATTTTGCTCTTTAAGATAACGTGCCAGCTTAGCCGTGAGAGTCGTTTTTCCAGAACCCTGTAAACCAGCGATCAAAATAACCGTCGGCGGCGTTGCGGCATAGCGAATACCTTCATGCTCTTTACCAAGAATGGTCACCAGCTCATCATACACGATTTTCGTAAACTGCTGACCCGGGGATACGCTCTGCAACACGTTCGATCCCTCGGCCTGTTCCTTCACGCTTTTAGTGAACTCACGGGCTACTTCATAATTAACATCCGCATCGAGTAACGCTCGACGTATTTGACGTACCGCTTCAGCGATGTTAACGTCGCTGATCTTTGACCGGCCCGTTATCGATTGAAACGCGGATCCTAATTTATCTGATAAATCTTCAAGCATGATTTTGTGCGATTTTTTTTAAGCCTAAATGCAGAGTCTCATAAATTAGGTACAATTATTCCATTTATCAAGATAATATCAATTTTATTTTTATCCACGTAAGCTGATATTATCCTGATGGTTTGAGACTAACCGCTATAATTTGTTTTAACCCTGATAAATTACGGGTTTTAAACGTATTTTGTCAATTTTCTTAGATTTTTAACGGATGAACTCAGTAAGAAGTATTATCATTATTGGTTTATTGGAGAAATAGTGGAGAATTCATCCATTAAGTTTGACACCACTTATTCCCCTCGTATAGTTAAAGGTAGTAGAAATTGTTGTAGAAGATC
>DATFMK010000077.1:0-2673 GCA_035267005.1 Balneolales bacterium | reverse complement strand
TTCCTTGATAATTTTATAGCTTTGTGGTTTTCTACGCCCTTTTTCAAAATATTTAAAATCATTATGGATCTAAATTATTATGAAGGCTTCAACTCATGATGGGCGCTTTCATGCTGACGAAATTTTCGCGCTCGCAGTATTGAACTTGATATATCCTGATCTTGAAATTGTTCGCAGCAGAGCCGAAAACGCTTATAAAAAAGCTGACATTATCGTGGATGTGGGTCACGTTTATGATCCTGACAATCTTATTTTCGACCACCACCAGAGGAGTTTCTCTCGTAAAAGAGAGTCGGGAATTCCATATGCGTCTTTTGGCCTAGTGTGGCAAAAATATGGCGAATTATTATGCAAATCGACTGAACCATCCGAATATATCGATTCAGTGATTGTTCAAGCTATTGACGCTGATGATAACGGAATTGAAATTTTTGAAACAACATTCGATGGTATAAAATCTCAGACGTTATCAGATATCATTGAGTCTTTTGTACCCCGACATGTTAATGACGATGATAAGGTACAAAAGGGATTTGACCGCGCATTAGATTTTGCCACCTCTTACATGAAAAGGCAGATTAAATTGGCCAAAGAATTATTTGAAGTTGCACTGCCAAACATTCGCGTTGCCATAAAAGATGCGAAAGATCCCAGAATTTTGATATTCCATAAGTTCGATAAGACATGGCTAAATTTTATCGCACGCGAATCTGAAAAAGCCCTATTTGCTATTTTCCCAACGCATCGGAAAACTTGGGCGATTAGAAGTGTTCCCATAGCAGGAAGAAAGTTCGAATATTGTAAATTAATGCCGGCAGAATGGGGTGGAAGGCAAAAAGAGTTTGCCAAAATATCTGGAGTTCCAGATGCCCTTTATTGCCATAACGCATGTTTTCTTGCAGAAGCTGACAGTCTTGAAGGAGCTGAGAAACTGGCTATTATTGCCCTGGAATATTGATTTTCTTAAGATGTCCCTATTAAATATTACAGCCTTTCAGCTTTTTTCCCTGCCTCTTCATAGGGTTTTCTCTAAAAGCTCTTTTACCTTGGCGACAAGCTCATCATTCGAGAAAGGTTTTGTGATATAGGCGTCTGCACCAAGTGCCAGACCTTTGGCGATTTCCTCTTCACGACCCTTGGCAGTCAAAAAAATTATTTTGACGTTTCGATAATTGGGATTCAAACGGACAATTTCGCAAACCTCATATCCGTCAATTCCGGGAAGCATGATGTCCAGTATCACAAGATCCGGTTTGTATTGGTAAATCAGGTCCAAGGCATCTTCGCCCCTTTCTGCTGTCATGACCCTATAGCCATGCTGTTCCATCAAAAACTGAATAGGCACGACAACATTCGGTTCATCATCGACGATAAGAATTTCTTTTACCATGAAAACTTTTTAATGTCATATTCTTGATTTAGCCTTTATTTTACCTCTCTGCCTGAAAATCAAACAGGCTGATTAGCGACTTGTTGCATTAAAGTAAGAAACAAAGAGGTGAATGAATTTTTAGGATACCGGCATCCATAATATTTACCGTTCACCGTCATAATGTTTGCAAAATCATTCTGTAAAACTTGCTTAAATCGGATTATGCAGCAGGTGCCGCCTATAGACCCAAAGCCGAATATTTATCATATGAAATTGGCATGAGAATTTTTACATGCAATTTTTGGCGGCCGAAACGGCGGGCTTTATCGTACTCATGCTTTTGCATGGCAATATCTACTCGGTTACGGTAGCGTCTGTTTGTTCGATCCGTTACCTGGCAGACCCCAATTTTATCTATGTATATACTTGAGCCTAATGGAACAAAGTTTGCTGCGCATCGCTTTTGGCCGTCTGCCAGAGCGTTACATATATTTTCCCCATTAGCTGAAATGCAGGGAGTGTCGTCTGTTTGCCTGGGATCTCCAGCATTGTACGCTGTTACGATCCGAACTGTTTCACTTTCTATATAGTATGGCTGATAATTATGAATCAGCAATGGTGAAAAAATTTCATCAGCATGGGCAATGCCGAAGGCTGGTAGAATGATCAAAAAAATTATAAGCCTTTTGGACAATTCTGCTAGTATTGTAGCGTTACTTATTTTTATCGACTCTATCATATCCACCTCCTTTTTATCGATATGTTAGCGTCTTTGCGTTTCGAGCAGTTCATTGTCAGGACAAAAAGCCTGATCAGGCAGCAATTTGTATAGGCAAATCATATGCCAAAAGACAAAAATTGAAAATTTAGCAATAAATTCAGGTGGATTAAGTAAATACAATTTTGCTGTCCACAGAACGTATTATGTAAAAATGTGGCTAAAATTATGAAGTGAAATTCTCATTACTGTCAGAACGAACGGAAGATATAGAAATCGAAAAATTTTGATCTATTTATCATTTTCAACGCTTGTTTGTTTCAGCCTTTTAAAAAAGCGTATGACGCTTTTTTAGATCGGAAAATTTCAAAACTTAAAATCCTTACAAACATAAATCCGCTTTTGTTCGTTTATCCCAGCCGGTTTGTAAATGTCAAATGCAAATCCCAACAGAAAATAGACCATCAAACAATGAACGTTTCCCATTCTTCAAAAATTTGGTGGATTTTCACCGTACCCATTCAAGGCAATAGCATCCCGAGGCTGCAGTTTCATTTCCGGTGGCGTTTTTTTATCCGATTTC
>DATFMK010000076.1:0-22750 GCA_035267005.1 Balneolales bacterium | reverse complement strand
GGCAGCATTATCAATTTTCGTAAAAAGGGATAGTGCCTGTTGATAATTCTTCTGTTTATATAAGCTTAAGGCTTGCTGAAAATGCTTGCTCTTGTTTGGTAACGTTTGAACGTTTGTATTAATGAGTTGTGCCTGAGCATTGAAAGCATTTCCTGTTAATATGATTAATGTTAGCAAGGTCGTTGCTGATACCCATTTTAAAATTGGTAAAGCCTTCCTGTTATGATTAAAAATAGAAAAGAGACTGTATGATGATAATTTTTTTAAACCATTACAGCTCATAGGATCTCCTGTTAGTTATGGAAAATTTAATTCCTATAACGGATTAAATAGTGTGATTGTTTGAATGTTATCGTTTGAAACCGCAATATTTTATTCCCATTCTATCGTAGATGGCGGTTTTGAACTAATATCATAAACCACCCGGTTAATTCCTCTGACTTCGTTAATAATGCGGTTCGAAACCTTAGCAAGGAATTCATGCGGGAGATGAGCCCAGTCTGCCGTCATACCATCTACGCTGGTAACGGCTCGTAATCCTGCAGTAAATTCATAGGTTCTGTAATCTCCCATCACGCCAACGCTTTGAACGGGTAATAACACGGTAAATGCCTGCCATACCTCATCATAAAGATCATTTTTAATTAACTCATCGATGAAAATGGTATCAGCTTCTCTGAGAATATCCAATTTCTCTTTGGTGATATCAGAAATGATTCTGATTCCCAAACCTGGTCCCGGAAATGGATGACGTTTTATGAAATGTTCCGGAATATTCAATTCCTGCCCTACATTACGAACTTCATCTTTGAATAATTCCCGCATGGGTTCAATAAGTGCCATATTCATCTTATCAGGTAAACCGCCAACATTATGATGAGATTTGATAGTCGCAGAAGGCCCTTTGAATGAGACACTTTCTATGACATCCGGATACAAAGTTCCCTGAGCCAAAAATTTGTATCCGTCATCATTAGACACATATTCATCAAAAACTTCAATAAACGTATTACCGATTATCTTACGCTTTTTCTCGGGATCAAATATACCTTCTAATTTATTTAGAAATAAATCAGAGGCATCGACTCCTTCGACCGGAAGATGTAAATCTCTTTCATAAAGATTCAGTACATCTTCGTATTCATTCTTCCTTAATAGGCCATTATTTACAAAAACACATTGTAACTGATCTCCAATTGCCCGGTGAATTAAAGTAGCCGTGACTGTTGAATCCACACCACCGGAAAGTCCGCAAATGACCTTATTGTTTCCAACTTTCGATTTAATTTCATCAATACTTTTTTGAATAAAAGATTTAGCAGTCCAGTCTCCGGATAGGTTACAGATATCGCGTGCGAAATTCTCGAGAAGCAGTTTTCCAAACTTGGTGTGTACGACTTCTGGATGAAATTGAACTCCGAAAATATCCTTTACCTGATGTTTAACGGCGGCAACGGGTGTATTTGTCGTATGCGCAATAATCTCAAATGTTGAAGGTAATTTACTGATATGATCGCCATGGCTCATCCAAACCGTTGAATTTGATGGAAAATTCTGAAACAGATCCGAATTATCATCAATATGTAATGTCGCCCGGCCGAATTCACGTCGATCCGCACTTTCGACACTATCCGGATCTTCTGCAAATGATAACAGAAACATTCCATAACAAATACCTAAAATCGGAACGTTCCATTTAAAAACATCTGTGTTAAGAGTGGGCGCATCAGGTTCGTCTACACTTTTGGGTCCACCCGAAAGAATGACGCCATCAGGCGGATTGTCTTTAAATTCATTAAGGTCGTAATTATATGGATGGATCTCACAATATACATTGATTTCCCGAAGCCGTCTGGCTATCAGTTGGGTATATTGAGAACCGTAATCGAGTATTAAGATCCATTCATCATGTTGTGCGTGCATGTCTGTTGAGAAATAAGAATGTTGCTTTTAAAAAGCAGGTTAGTATTAAGTTGTTAACGTGAGTTCGATATAATATTTTTTTAAGCAACGTTTTTAAGTGACTACTTCACTCTGAAGATTTCTCCCTCCGGTCGAAATGACGCGAATGGTCGATAAATGATGGTGAAATTTAAAATAATCACTTAGCGGCATCATCTCGAACCCGCTTTTTGGGTAAGAGATCTTCCAATCGTGTATATGAAACCATTTATGCATATAATTACATCGAGCTAATGTTAACCCGGATTATTCACCAAGAAATTTAGTCGTGTCCCGAAAGCTTTCGAGATAAAAATGCGCATGAAAGGCACTTTGGTGCCTTGGTTAAGCAATTTTAATTTCAACACGGATCACGGCCAAATTTCGCTGTTCTTTTTAGTGTCCTCAAAATCGAGGGTCGGTTTACTTATTATAAGTACAATAATTTACAATATGATATGTATTTTGTCTTGTTGGTTGCGTGAATAATTCGGGTTAAGTTACCTGTTCAATGAATCCATAGAATATAATAAAAGCCGCTAATTAATTTTATAATTAGCGGCTTTTATGAAATTATTCAAAATTATGCGATAATTTTTTGATAAGCTTCAGCATCCATTAAATTGTCGAGCTGAGAAGTATCTTCCATCGTCATTTTTACCATCCAGCCCTTGCCAAAAGGATCTTCATTGACAATCTCAGGATGATCTTCAAGCTCTTCATTTAATTCGGTTATCTTACCGGTTACCGGTGCATATAAGTCAGATACCGTCTTTACAGCTTCTACGGTTCCAAAAGTTTCATTCTGTTCGAGTTCGTCTCCCTCGTCATTTAATTCAACAAAGACGATATCGCCTAATTCGCTTTGAGCAAATTCAGTTATACCAACGGTTACCGTACCGTCTCCGTTATCACGCACCCATTCGTGCTCACTTGTATATTTTAAATCCTCAGGATAATTCATAATTCAACTAATTAAACTAATTCCGGATTAAATTTGAATTTACTTTCTAAATAATGTGTATTGAAATCTCCCTTAATGAAATTGGGATCCTTCATTAATTGCAGATGATATGGAATATTTGTTTTTATTCCTTCAATTACAAATTCATTGAGTGCGCGCGACATACGTGCGATCGCCTCTTTACGTGTGGGTGCACTTACTATGAGTTTTGCAATCATTGAATCATAATAAGGTGGAACAACGTATCCGCTGTAAACGTGCGTATCTACTCTGACACTGTGTCCACCTGGTGGATGAAATACGGTGATTTGGCCAGCTGAAGGCCTGAAATTATGTTCCGGATCCTCGGCATTGATTCGGCACTCAATCGCATGACCACGCATTTTAAGGGGTTTCTTTTCCAGAGGAATACCAGCGGCGATTTCGATTTGATTCTGAATCATATCATAATTTGTAACTTCTTCGGTCACAGGATGTTCGACCTGAATTCGGGTATTCATCTCCATGAAGTAGAAATTTAAATCTTTATCGACGAGAAATTCAACTGTTCCGGCTCCCTGATAATGTACTGTTTCTGCGGCTGCAATAGCGGCATTTCCCATTTTTTCTCTCAATTCTGGCGTCATAAGGGGAGAGGGCGATTCTTCCATTATCTTTTGATGCCGGCGTTGCAGAGAGCAATCCCGTTCCCCTAAATGGGTGATATAACCGTGTTCATCGCCGAGTATTTGGATTTCAACGTGGTGAGGATCCAAGATATATTTTTCCATATACATATCCGGATTATTGAAAGCAGCATCGGCCTCTGCACGAGCTGAATCGAAGGCGACTTTCAATTCGGATTTGTCATTTACAATACGCATTCCCCGTCCACCACCACCGGCAGATGCTTTTAAAATAACCGGGTAGCCAATTTCTTCAGCCGTTTTTTCGGCTTCTTCAACATCATCCAAAATACCCTCACTGCCCGGTACTACGGGAACACCATTTTTGATCATGTTTTCTTTGGCTTTTGCCTTGTTTCCCATAGTATCGATCATATGAGGGGTAGGACCGATAAACTTCAGATCATGTTCTTCACAGATACGAGAGAATTCCGCATTTTCAGAGAGAAATCCGTATCCGGGATGAACCGCTTCAGCATTCGTAATTTCGGCTGCTGCGAGTAATCGTGGGATTTTTAAGTAACTATCTTTACTTGGTGGTGGACCAATACAAACGGCTTCATCAGCAAATTTTACATGCAGACTATCACGGTCGGCTGTGGAATAAACAGCTACCGTATTAATCCCCATTTCTTTACATGTTCTGATAATTCGAAGGGCTATTTCCCCACGATTGGCAATTAATATTTTTTTAAACATAGAAATATCAGGAAGGATCTAATATGAATAACGGTTGATCAAATTCAATAGGCTGACCATCGTCAACAAGTATTTTGACAATTTTACCCGAGTAATCGGAATCGATCTCATTCATGATTTTCATCGCTTCAACGATACATAAAGTGTCACCTTTTGAAACGGTGTCACCTTCGTTAACAAATGCATCTGAATCGGGAGACGGGGACTTGTAAAAAGTACCGACAATAGGTGATTTGATCGTTATATTATTATCCTCCGCCGCTTCTTCCGTTTTTGTTTCCTGTTGCGTCGTATTGTTATTCGGTGATGGATTTGCAGCAGGCTGGGGAGCTTCAGCGTAATTCGGTACCTGTAATGTCGGTGGTGGATAATAAGCCGGCTGAGGAGCAGAAGCAGCCTCAGCAGATTTCTTTTTAAGTTTTATTTTAAAATCACCTTCTTCGATAGCGACTTCATTAACTTCGCTTTCGGAGATCATTTTAAGAAGATTTTCTATCAGCTTTAAATCCATTGTAAATAATTTATTATGAGACTTTTACACGTTCAATATAAGATGATGTTCTTGTATCTACTTTAACAACATCACCTTCGTTTATAAACAGTGGGACATTGATTATGCCACCGGTTTCAAGTGTTGCAGGTTTACTGCCACCCTGAGCTGTATCTCCACGAAGGCCCGGGTCGGTTTTCGTAACTTGTAACTCAACATGATCAGGTATTTCCGTAAAAAGAATCTGGTTATCATCAGTGTTGATGACAACAGTTATAACACTTCCTTCTTTCATGAAATCAGCACCGTTTACTTTCTCGGCAGGAATCATTAACTGTTCGTAAGTTTCATTGTGCATAAAATGATACATGTCATCATCCTTATACAAATATTGATATGGATGACGCTCCACGCGAACAGTTTCCAGTGTCTCACCGGAACGAAATGTCTTATCAAGAACTTTTCCGGTCACGACTCCTTTTAATTTCGTTCGAACAAAAGCACCACCTTTTCCTGGCTTTACATGCAGAAATTCGATGATATTATAAATATTGCCATCTAAAAGAATCGTAGTTCCGTTTTTAATATCTGCTGTTGTTATTTTCGGCATACGTAAACAATTTTTTTTAATTGCTTGAAGATACTATTAGACAATCTTGATAACAAGTTGTATGTCTGTTTATTAATTTTCTCGTACCTGATTATCTCAATCATTTAGAATAATTGTACTAAAGCTTGATAGAATACGATTCCTATTAATATAGGACAAATATATTTTACAAATACAGGCCAAAATCTTCCAAAGAAACTATGTTCTACATTTTCATACCCGTCCTTCATTTCAAGTAAAGCATTTTCTGTTTTCCAGAAATATCCTAAGAACAGGCAGATTAATAAGCCACCTAAAGGTAACCCTACATTATTAAACACACTTGCCAGAATATCGATCCATGATATATCAAATGAAATGAATAATGAGAGAATCAAAATTCCGGAAGCTATTAAGAGTGCCGCCTTTTTCCGTGGAATTCCGTGTTCATCAATCGCATAAGAAACCGGGACCTCCAGAAGAGAAATAGTGGAAGTCAGGGCTGCCATACTTAGCAAAATAAAGAAGGTCGTACCAAATAAGAAGCCAACCCAATGGCTCATCGAGTGGAACAACATCGGCAATACCTGAAATACTAAACCAACACTTGAGACTAGTGATCCTTTTTGATAGATATCAATTCCGTGAGCTCTCGCAACAAATAATGCGGGAATGATAAGTAAACCGGCTAAGAATGCTACTGCAAAATCAAATAATACGACATAAGAGGCTGCTTCCGGAATATTCTGCTTTTCATTAAGATAGGAACCATAAGTGATCATAGCTCCCATTCCGAGTGAAAGGGAGAAGAAAGCTTGTCCCATTGCGGAAAAGACCAGTTCGGTATTAATCTTTGAAAAATCGGGAATCAGATAATGTTGCAATCCAACGGAACTTCCATTTTGGGTCAGGACATAACCAATCATTACAACAAGTATTGTTAAAAGGATCGGCATCATAGTTTTGGTTGCTTTCTCAATTCCATTACTGATGCCACCCATAATGATACTTACGGTTGCACCCATGAATAAGATGGAAAAGACAGCATTTTCAGGTCCATGTTTTAAATTGGCAAAAAAAGCGGCAACATGTGTGAATCCTAGTGCATATGTAATTTCTTCCAAAATAAAACTTAACGTCCAGCCAGCAACAACATTATAGAAGGCGAGGATCATAACACCGCAAAGGATACCCCAGGCACCAATTAAGGGGAAAAGTTTATTACCACGCGAAAGTGCTTTAAATGCACCAACCGGATTTTTTCTTGTTCGGCGTCCAATGGTTAACTCGGCAACCATTACAGGAAAACCAACCACGAAACAACAAATAATATAAATGAAGATAAATGCAGCCCCCCCATGATCAGCAACTACATTGGGAAATTTCCAAATATTTCCCAGTCCTACAGCCGATCCGGCTGCCGCGAGTACAAATCCGATTTTTGAATTCCAGCTTCCTCTGCTGTCTACGTCAACTTCTGCCAAATTGATCCCCCTGTCAGATATTAGTTATATTTGGATGATCATGATATAATCGTGCTTAAAATATTGTTTTTTACATCAATTACGCAACTTTCTTAAAATTACACCGGAAGTTGGTTCAATAACGATCGATCCGCTCATCTTGGATAGCGTTTTATGTGATGCTGTTTCATTTGATACGACTAATTCCCAATAACCTTCAGGTAATTGTAAGGTTTGTTCCTGAAATTTATTTCCATTCAAAGAAATGAAATAGTCATAATTATCTGAAGTACTCTCTCCATTAACATAATACGTAATATGTAGTGGGTCCTCCATATCAATAAAAGAAATTTGATCGGGATTTGAACGTCTGAGCGCAGGTGAAACCTGACGCAGAGCAATCAATCCTTTGTAGTAATCATACAATTCCTGATTCCACTCAATTTCTTCAAAATCGAGATAATTGGTCGCATTATCTTTTTCATATGAATTATGATCGATACACCCGGTTCTCGGATCGTTAATCGGGGAGACGGCTATTATTTTGGACCTTGCCCATTCCTGACCTTCATGTATCATGGTTATGCCTTGTGAAGAAAGTAAATATAAAGCGGCAAGTTTAGCATATTTCATAGCCTCTTCATCAAGCGGTGTAACCTCTTCTTTGGAGCTGTATACTTTATCCTCACGTTCCGGTTTTTGTGTGATTCGAATGAAATCACCTAAAGTTAAATTATCGTGGCTCTCCAAATAATTAACCGAATGTTTAGAATCCCAAAACGATCCATTAACATTGGGATTGGGATTAGGTCCATGTAGCAATGTTCCCATAATAAAATTTTGAAGATCTTCTCTTGAGACACCCGGATGCCAGTCTCCAAAAATAAATCCGGTTGAAGTATGTGGATTGGATCCTTTGACCCCGTTTCTAAATTTATCATTCCAGGCAGAAATATCACGCTCGGAAAATCCGGTGGGATCGTAACCTTTTAAATGCCAGGGTTCCGCAATCAAAATAACATCCGGATTAATTTGACGCGCGGCATCCCTAATCGCTTCGAAAGTTTCCCAATCTATTAACAGGCCGAGATCAAAGCGAAAACCATCGATATGATATTCTTCCATCCAATAGCAAATAGAATCAACAATGAGCTGTCTGGCTAATGGCGATTCTGATTTGAAATCATTCCCGCAGCCGCTGTCCGATATAAAATTGTTATCCTCATCCAGGCGGAAATAATATTTTTTATCGGCATATTTCAACGGATTGATATCATAATTGGAAACGTGGTTATAAACCACATCCATGATAACCGATATCCCATTTGAATGCAGTGATTTAACAACATCCTTAAACTCATTGATCGCCGTTGGCTTTTCTCCGACAATCTCATTCCTTTTAACGGTACTATCACTGGCATAAATAGATTCGGGAGCAAAGAAGAAGGACGTCATATATCCCCAGTGGTTCCGGCCATAATAATTCCACGTGTTTAAAATTTGTTCACCGGTTGCCGTAAGATAGGGAGGCTCGAAAGCTGCAAAATTTTGCAAGGGTAAAAACTCAACAGCATTGACTCCAAGTTGTTTGATATGATTGAGCCCCCCTTTTTGTCTCGGATCGACAAATCCCTTGTAAGTTCCTTTATTACGAGCACTATTATTGGGATGAGCCGTCATATCCTTTAAATGGGCTTCATAAATAATCAAATCTCTTGGATCGGAGGGATTTACAAAAGTGTCATCTTCCCAGTCAAAATCATCATCTTCTATAATCAGTGTTTTTGCAAATTGTTTGAAATGATTTTTTGAGACGACATAATGAGAATAAGGATCGGCGACAAGTTCATCTGTTATCATAAAGTCATCGTCAGCATCCTGAGGCGGGAAAATATGGTATCCGTACAATTTACCTATATAATTTCCTTTTAAAGTCAGGGACCAAACACCATCATTATTTTTATCCATAACAAAAACATCGCCAACGGGATCCTTATATTTCTCAAAAATTTCTAATGTGACCCGCCGGGCTCTTGGACAAAAAAATCGGAAGACGGCTTTATCTTTTGAAGCCGTACAACCAAAATTACTTTTCTCTGTTTTTTTAGCCGTTTTTACTTCAGGCTTCTGCATACAAATCGAATAAATGAATAAATCAATTTAGGAAATTGGACTACCGTTTTTAGCATCCGAGGATAGCATAAAAAGTTTGCCGTCATTTTCTTCGGCCATTAAAATCATACCTTTGCTTTCGATGCCCATTAATTTACGAGGTTCTAAATTCACAATAACGACGACTTTCTTTCCAATTATATTCTCGGGATCAAAAAAATTGGATATACCTGAAACGATAGTGCGTTTTTCAAAACCGACATCAACGAGTAATTTTATTAATTTACGAGATTTTTTAACTTTTTCTGCTTTTAAAATCTCACCAACCCTTAAATCCATCTTACTAAACTGATCATAATCGATGAATGGCTTAGGTGTCGGTACATCGGATTCCTCCATGGCCTTTTGGGCAGCACGATTTTTTAACTTTTCTAATTGTTTATCGATCTCTTCATCTTCCAATTTCTGAAAGAGAATTTCACCGCTTTCAACCTCATGACCGGCATCCAACATCTCACCATTTACATCATCCCAAACCGGAAGTTTCTCTATATTTAAATAGGAACGCAATTGGTTCATCTTATTTGGAATGATAGGATGAAAAAGTACAGATAAAGCGGAAGCTACTTGCGCACAGACATGTAACGTGTTTGCACATTTCTCCATATCATTCTTTCTGGAATGCCAGGGTTCCTGTTCAGTAAAAAATTTATTTCCAAGCCGGGCCAGATTCATCGTTTCCGCAAGAGCTTCACGGAAGTGAAACCGTTCATAAAGATCTGAAATACGGTCTTTAAATTTGGGAATTTCGTTTAATACATTGAGATCGGCTTCGGTAGGATTTGACAACTCCGGTACTTTAGAATCGAAGAAACGTGTGATAAAAGAGAAGGTACGATATACAAAATTTCCAAGTATATCGGCTAATTCATTATTTACACGAGCCTGAAAATCTTTCCAGGAAAAATCGGAGTCTTTCGTTTCCGGCAATGTGGTTCCCAAAACATAACGCATCAAATCGGCATCAAAATCTTCTAAATATTCATTTAACCAAACCGCCCAGCCTCTGGAAGTTGAGAGTTTTCTTCCTTCAAGATTCAAAAACTCATTGGCGGGAACATTTACCGGAGTGACAAAATCACCATGTGCCATCAACATAGCCGGAAACATGATACAGTGGAAAACAATGTTATCTTTACCGATGAAGTGTATCAAATCGGTATCCTGATCGGTCCAATAAGTTTTCCATAAATCAGGATTCCCTTTTTTCTCTGCCCATTCTTTCGTAGCTGAAATATATCCAATGGGGGCATCGAACCAGACATAAAGAACTTTTCCTTTGGCATCTTCGAGAGGTACCGGCACGCCCCATTTCAGATCACGGGTCACAGCTCGATCGGATAAACCATTATCCAGCCAGCTTTTACATTGTCCGACAACATTGGGTTTCCAGTTTTTTTGAGAATTTATCCATTTTTCCAGTGTTTCCTGAAAATCACCTAAAGGAAGATACCAGTGTTCCGTTTTTTTAAGAATGGGGGTTTCACCGGTAATCGCACTTTTGGGATTGATCAATTCGGTTGGAGACAGGGAAGAACCGCATTTCTCACATTGATCGCCATAGGCTTCCTCATACGAACAAACCGGACAGGTACCGACAACATAGCGATCAGGAAGGAACATATCAGCTTTCTCGTCATAAAGCTGTTCCTCCGTCTTTTTCTTAAAAATTCCCTGATTATAAAGATTCAGGAAAAAATCCTGGGAAGTTTTATGATGAACAGGCGAGCTGGTCCGTCCGTAATAATCGAAAGAAATGCCAAAATCTTCAAAAACCTGTTTATTGATTTTGTGGTAACGATCGACAATATCCTGAGGGGAAACGCCTTCTTTCTCGGCGGCAATTGTGATTGGAACACCATGTTCATCAGATCCACAAATAAAAATAATATCATCACCTTTAAGACGGCGGTATCGAACAAAAATATCGGCTGGTAAATAAGCTCCGGCTAAATGGCCCAAGTGTATCGGACCATTGGCATAAGGTAATGCGGATGTAACTAATGTTCTTTTTGACATTTCTTTGTGATAATAATTTTTAAATACTCTTTATTGTTTACGGCTCCAAAAATACAATACAATCCACCCAAAATAAAAAATGTAGGCAATGTTTTGAGATCTATTTTACAAAACCCTCAAAAATTTCTCTAATAAGCCAAACATAATGATTCCTGCGGTAACCGATACATTTAATGAGTGCTTTTCTCCATATTGAGGAATTTCAACAAACTGATCGATAAAGGGCATGGCCTCATCATCAATACCCGTTACTTCATTTCCCATGACTAAAGCCAAGGGACGATTCTCGTCAATATCATAATTGATAAATGATTGACTATCATCGGTTTGTTCGACACCAAGAATCAGGTATTTTTTTTGTTTTAATAGGTGACAAGCTTCCCCGAAATCATCGAAATGAGACCAGGGTATCTGTTCTTCGGCACCAAGTGCCGTTTTGGAGATTTCGGGACGGGGTGGGATTGGCGTGTATCCGGTTAAAATGATTTCGCCGATTCCAAAAGCATCTGCTGAGCGAAAAACGGCCCCTACATTGTGCATACTACGAATATTATGCAATATCACTTTAGTCTGATCGAAACCCTCCGGAATTACACGCTTCTGATTAATTTGATATATTTCTTTTGTTGTTAATTTCCTAACACTCGCCATGCCTCGAAAGCCCTTTATATGTGATGGATTGATCGATTTGGAAACAACCATAAATTAAGGAAACGCACAATAGAAAAATATCGTTTTAAACTAACTTGATTAATAGGTTCAGTGTGTTTTCTGTATTTGGGCTTTAAAATAATCGAGCGTTTTTTTGAGACCTTCTGAACGGCTCGTTTTGGCACTCCAATTAAGTATATTTTGAGCTTTGGACACATCAGGCTGACGAATGTGAGGATCATCCTGTGGTAAATCTTTAAATGTTATGTTACTTTTGCTGTTGGTTAAAGCAATGATTTCCTTAGCAAAATTCAGGATAGATATTTCATCCGGATTTCCGAGATTTACCGGGTAACAATAATCGGAATTTGCTAAACGAAAAATCCCTTCAACGAGGTCGTCCACATAACAAAAGGAACGGGTTTGGGAACCATCACCATAAATTGTAAGATCTTCGTTTTGAAGAGCCTGAGACATAAACGTAGGTAAAGCACGTCCATCTTCAAGTCTCATTCTCGCGCCATAGGTGTTGAATATGCGAACGATACGGGTATCGATATGGTGATATCGATTATAAGCCATGACGATAGCTTCCGCAAAACGTTTAGCCTCATCGTAAACACCGCGCAAACCGATTGGATTCACATTTCCCCAATATTCCTCTTTTTGAGGATGAACGGAAGGATCCCCATAAACTTCGCTTGTAGAGGCTAACAGGAACCGGGCGCCTTTCGATTTAGCTAAACCCAAAGCCTTATGAGTACCCAAAGAGCCCACTTTAAGCGTTTGAATGGGCATTTCCAGATAATCAATAGGAGAGGCGGGTGAAGCAAAATGTAGAATAAGATCCAGATGACCATTCACATGGATGTAATTCGTGACGTCATGTTTGACGAATAGAAAATGGTCGTTTCCAATTAAATGCTGCACATTTTCCACTCTGCCGGTCAGGAGGTTATCCATACAGATAACCTCATAACCTTCATTTAAATAACGTTCACATAAGTGCGAACCCAAAAAGCCCGCACCACCGGTAATTAATACTCTTTTTTTATTTGCCATTTAAAACAGATGGTCTGCCGACACTGAAATAGGTTAGATTTGCTTTTTTAACATGATTAAGATCGTATAAATTACGACCGTCGAAAATTACCGGAGCATTCATTTTTTCATGAAACCATGAGAAATCCGGTCTGCGAAATTCATTCCATTCGGTACAGATAACGAGGGCATCGACACCATCGATGGCTTCAAGTAAGCTATTCACAAACTTAATCTTAGAGCTTTTTTCCTTACCCAATGTCGTTTGAAAATTCTTCGTAGCCTCAGGGTCATAAGCCTTTATTTTAGCACCGTTTTCTATCAGCTCATCAGCAATATAGAGGGAAGGGGCTTCACGAACATCATCAGTTTCCGGTTTGAAAGCGAGTCCCCACATGCCAAAAGTTTTGTTTTTGAGGTCTCCGTTGTAAAACTCTTCCATCTTGCGAACAACCGAAACTTTTTGACGATGATTGACTTCCATAACAGATTTCAGGATACTGAAATCATATCCCATTTCATTGGAAGTGTAATCCAGGGCTTGTACGTCTTTCGGGAAACAGCTCCCCCCGTAACCGATTCCTGCAAACAAAAAGCGTTTGCCAATTCTGGAATCCGTACCCAGTCCACGACGCACATTATCGACATCAGCACCAACCCGTTCACAAATATTAGCGATTTCATTCATAAACGTGATTTTAGTAGCTAACAAAGAGTTCGCCGCATATTTTGTCAATTCTGAGCTGTGTTCATCCATTATGATGATTGGATTACCACTTCGTACGAATGGTTCATATAGATGCTGCATTCTCTCAGCAGCCTTTTCGCTGGAAGTGCCAATCACTACGCGTTCCGGTTTCAGAAAATCATCGACAGCGGCGCCCTCACGTAAAAATTCCGGATTGGATACCACATCGAAAGGAACATCGGTGCGTTTTGATATGACTTCACTCACTTTATCGGCGGTACCCACAGGTACGGTACTTTTATTGACAATAATTTTGTAATCATCAATAATACCGCCAATTTCATCGGCGACTTGTAGTACATACTGTAAATCTGCTTGTCCATCTGCGCCGGGAGGTGTTGGCAAGCATAAAAAAACGACTTCAGATTGAAGGACTGCAGATTTTAAATCGTTAGTAAACGTTAAGCGCTTCTCCTTCGTAGAACGAACAAACAGGGGTTCCAGCCCTGGTTCGTAAATAGGGATTTTCCCCTTTTGGAGCATCTCCAATTTGTTTTCATCATTATCTACGCAAATTACCCGATTACCCGAATCAGCAAAGCAGGTTCCGGTAACCAGACCCACGTAGCCTGTCCCTATAACAGCTATGTTCATTTGTAATTATCTCTCAATATTTAATATTTCCAGTTCGAGTTTGCCCGCCGGGACATCAACTTCAACGACATCGCCGACACTTTTACCCATCAATGACTTACCAATTGGGGAATCGACCGATATTTTCTTTTCCTTAAAATCGGCTTCCTGTGGAGACACAATGGTGTATTTCATCTCTTTATCCATTTTTTTATTCAAAATCGTAACGGTAGAAAGAATATAGACTTTTGAAGTATCTACGTCTTTATCATTGAGTATCCTCGAAGTAGCCAGTGTATTTTCCAATTCCGCAATGCGTTTTTCGAGGTAACCTTGAGCCTCTTTAGCGGCATCATACTCCGCATTTTCACTCAAATCACCTTTAGCCCTGGCTTCAGCGATTTGATTGGCTATTTCCTTTCTACCTTTACCTTTTAATTCTTTAAGTTCTTTGTCCAGTTTGTTATAGCCTTTTTCGCTTAGGTAATTAATTTTCACGTCTTATCTGTTAAGTTTTGGGGTTATAGATTCTACTTTAACCTGTTTATTTATGTTTAACGAATAAAAATATTCAAAATGTTATAAAAAGATGATATTTAATTGATTTCTCACACTCCCTTAATATAATAGACTAAAAAAGGTGTTAGCAAGATAAGAAGCAATTACATTAAGTTATATTATTCTTATAACACGGTTAATATTTTAAATTTGTTAATGAAAAGTGTTGAATGACTAAAATATTAGCACACATAAAGTAACGTAAGGTAGTTTTGTTATGACATAGATTGTGAGTTCCTTCCATATACTCTCAGGACTTTAAACTATTATTCTTTTAATCCCGTTTCATCTATATCGGGTAGCAGATATTGCAAATCAGAATTTTTGGCCATGCTCAAAGTCGGAAAGCTTATAAAACGCAGAACATTCTTTCATATTGAGTATTTTTAAAAATTCTCCCCATTGCTTTCCGGGCGGATATTGACCCAAAAGACGAATTCGCATAACCTTCATGTATTAATTAATGTCTTTCTGCATGATTTTTGTTCAGAGTCTCTGTAATTTATCTGTAATAAAATGGTAGTGCTTTTATGAATAACCTGCAAAATGACCGGCAACAAAGTTATTGATGTTTATCCTTATTATGTAAGTGGCAATGAAATTAAATATTTATTATTACATCGATCTTCAGACCATATTTATTCAGAGCAATGGCGTATGATAGGTGGAAAAGTCGAGGAAGGGGAGAAAAGCTGGGAAGCCGGTTTACGGGAACTAAAGGAAGAGACCGGAGCTGAACCTTTGAAATATTGGACCATTCCTTCAATTAATCATTTCTATGATCATATTACTGATCAAATTATGTATATTCCGGCTTTTGCTGCAGAATTACATACAGATTCTTCAATTACACTGAATGGAGAACATGATGATTTTCGTTGGGTGGAATATGAAGTTGTAAAAAAATGGATACATTGGCCTGAACAACTACGGATGTTTGAAATTATTGATAAGATTGTTCGTCATGACAAAATATTACCGAATTGGATCATAGAATGAGTTTTAAAACCCATTTCAAGTACTTATATAGACTATTATTGGCAGGATCAGTTCTTGTCATTATAGGCATAAACCGAAGTTATGGTCAATCCTCTTCAAAAAAAGGTATTGGATACAAGATTGTCCCACAACCCGATTTATGGTACAACAGCGTTGATGGTGTACGATTTGGTGTTCGTTTAAAAGGTGAAGTACCTGGAACATTCGGCGATGGCCCGCATCGGTTAAATCTTGGTATTTGGGGCGGATCGAAATTTCCCAACGATCCTGTTTCGTATTATATGACCTTTACAGAACCCATAAAATCGCTATCGAATTTTGGTTCTGAGGCGAATGTCCAATTCAAAAGCAGTATCCGGACAGGCTATGATGATCATGGTATTTCCTTTCAAAAGAGATGGCAAATTGGCTTTGATAATGCCAATTACCGAAATATCCGTTTTTCATTATCAGCTCAAAAACTGGTAAATACAAGATATCGGCTGTTTCCATTTTTATGGTCGAGGGATTGGCTCACATTAGCTACGGTAACATTTCAAACAAACAATAAAAATGGTTTGGGAAAGTATCGATATGAATTAATGTTCAAAACGGGATTACCTGTAAAAACTGACTTTTTTGAACATTTTACCGGTAGTTTTGAGCAAAGTATTAAAATTGGATCAGGTTTTGTTTTTCATGGTCGTTTCTTCACCGGTATATCTTCTGAAAAGGTCCCTCTTCAAATGGAATTCAATCGCAGTCTGGCTTCTCCGATAGATTGGTTGGATAATGGCTTTTCACGTGCCAGAGGTACTATTCCACCCGTTTGGCTCAAAGAAGGTTGGTTACAGATTGCCGGCGGACCTTCACTCAGAGGTTATACGAAACAGGATATGGCGGAGTTTTTTGCTAAGCGGAAAGATTTAAATCCAAATTTTTCATCTTTAAATCTGGAGATGGATTATCCCAATCCATTGGATAAAGCTTTAAAAAAAATACCGGTTTTGGGTGATCTCGTAAGTATGAGATCGTATCTGTTCATGGATTCCGGTAGTGCCCTTCAATTTTCAAATAATCCATTAATCGAGAAAGTTGAAGCAGATGCCGGACCCGGTTTTGCAGCTTCTATTAGTATACCGGATAATAAAGGTCATATGAGATCGGTGGTTCTTCGCTACGATGTCCCGCTTTGGCTATCTCATCCGGGAGCTGGTAATAACCCATTTGCATTCCGAAATATTGTCGGAATCAGTACAATAATTAACCTCTAAAATAATAAGTAAGAGAGTAAAAAAAATATTATGATAGTTTTAGTTATCAATTGCGGCAGCTCATCTGTGAAATATCAGGTTATTGAAACAGATGAAGAATCTATTTTATGTTCAGGACTCATTGAGCGGATTGGCGCTATTACTTCTATCGTTAAACACAAAGTAGCTGGACAAAAACCGGTTAAAAAGACCATGTCTCTTGAGGATCATACCAAAGCGCTCAAAGAAATCATGGGCTTTATATCGGATAAAGAAAATAAAGTAGTCGATTCGATTGATGATATCGCCGCTGTCGGACATCGTGTTGTTCACGGGGGAGAGACCTTCAAAGATTCGGTATTGATCGATGATGATGTCATTAACGCTATTGAGCAGGCAATAGATTTGGCTCCATTACATAATCCTCCAAATCTGAAAGGGATACAGGCGGCACAAAAAACATTACCGAATGTGCCTCACGTAGCTGTTTTCGATACGGCTTTTCATCATTCATTGCCAAGTGAGGCATTTCTTTATGCGATACCTAATCGTCTATATCGCAGATATAAAATCAGGAAATATGGGTTTCACGGTACTTCGCATTATTACGTGAGTCGGCGATATTATAACATGAATAACATTAATCCGGAGGGTACTAAAATAGTAACTTGCCATTTGGGGAACGGATCCTCTTTATGTGCAATAAAAGATGGAAAATCCATAGATACCAGTATGGGATTTACCCCATTATCCGGTCTGATTATGGGTACGAGAAGTGGAGATATCGATCCGTCCATTCTTTTTTACATAGTTGAGAAAGAAGAAATGCCATTAAGTCACGCTCATGCCTTGTTGAATCGGCATAGTGGATTATTGGGAATGAGCGGATATGCGGCGGATATGCGGGACCTGATCGAAGAAGCCGGGAAAGGTGACCGGCGTTGTCAGCAGGCGATAGATGCTTTTAGTTACCGGGCCAAAATGTATCTGGGTTCTTATATCGCGGCTATGAATGGTTGTGATGCCATCATTTTTACTGCGGGAATCGGAGAAAATGCACCACTGATACGTGAGAAAATTTGCGAAAATTTAGATTATCTGGGAGTTGAACTGGATTCAAAAAAGAATTATGACACAGAAGTCCAGGGCGAACGGAAAATTAGCACAAAAGATTCGAAAGTGGAAGTGTATGTGATCCCAACGGACGAGGAACTCGTGATTGCGCTCGATGCCTCAAAAATTGCAACAGCAGCCCGTCAATCTCCATGGATTTAAAATGTTGTTCGTATAATTATAATTATATTGCACTTGATATAAGATAGATTAAGATCAGGATCTCATTAAATGCGAGTGAACGTAAGACTATACAAATTTATAACCATTCTGACAGGATTTATCTTTCTACTTTCCGGATGTAACAGTTCGCGATGGATTGTACAGGATAAACCGGCAGTTGATACCTCAAATGGTACTATCATAAACAGTATGGATACCATTTTTGCGAATCAGGATATCACTCCGTCAAATCCAATATTGACGTTGAAATTGATGCAAATCAATAAAGTACAATATCCTAAACGGTTGGTGGTTGAGCGATATATACAGCGATATCGTCCGAGATATGGTTATATGGCACTGAGTCTGTTGGGGTCTGCTTTTCTGTTTTACACGGCAAATTCAAAAACGCTGACGAATAGCAAAAACAGTAAGAATATAATGAATATAGCTGGTGGATTACTGGGTATTTCCTCCTTTCTGAATCTAAAACCGGTTGGTAAGCCGAAACCGACAGGGGAATCTCAATTATCGAAAAAAACGGGTTCAGTTGTTAGAGTTGATACGGTATGGAATCAAATCACAACTAAAAAAGCAGCTACTATTTCTATTCACTATAAAGGACGCACCTTCATGGATAATGTACCGGCTCAATTCAAAAATGGGAAAATTGATATTGATCTGGCACATAATTTCAAGATTGGAGATGTAAAATCGGCCACACCCGGAAGCCTCGATGTCCGGGTGTCCTTCCAGAAAAAGGAATACCAGTTTCCTATTCCTTTGACAAAATTCATGAAGCGTTACGCTGTGGTGATACGCCCCAGTGCATTGTTGCACAGTGCACCGGCTGATCATGAAGCTAATGTGTTGACCAATGTAAAATATAATTCCCAGCTTCCTTATGTGGATCAGGTTGATTCCACCTGGTTTAAAGTACTTTATGGGATAACCCCTACTTATTTGAAAAACTCAGATGCGGACCTTGTTTGGAAGACGACTTCGAGTGTGAGTACCCCTAAAATCACCATATCCCCATATTCGGAATTTGGTAATATTGATGTTGAGCAAAACATCCCGGTTAATCCTAAAAAGAATCCGGCAGCAGTAGCAATTTTAATGGATAATAGCTTCAATCCGGATATCAACGATCCCAATAATCAAATCTATAATCGTGATATCGAGCTGATGAAGGAATATCTGATAAAAACGCTCGGATATTCTAAAGACCGGATTTTTACATTTAATCAGAAAAACAAGCAGGCCCTTTGGAATGTGTTAGGTTTCGATGTCAATAAAGGTACCATCAGCCACTTGATAAAACCGGATAGCAGTGATGTCTTCTTCTATTATACCGGTGATAAAATCCATCTTTCTGCAGAGCCATCCAAAACAAGCTATGCTCAGGATTCAACTGAATATGTCACTATTTATCAAAGCCTGATAAACAGCATTGCAAAATATAAAGCTAAAAATACGTTTCTTATTTTTGATTCAGATTTTGTCAAGAAGGGAAGTAATGCTTCCTATTTTGATGAAAATTCGGATAGCAATAGTATTAAACGTGCCATATTTGAGTTGGCTCAGAAAGTGGCTAGCAAGCATTCAAATATGGTGGTTATTTTTTCATCTGACATAGATCAGGAAGCAGGTTTTTACAAATCAAGTGACGGAAGCGTTGATAAAAAGCACAGTATTTTTACATATTACTTTTGCGAAGGCTTGAAAGAGCGTAATTTTGATTTGCTCAGTCTTTCCAGGTATTTACAAAGGAACGTGACCTTTACATCAAGAAGTCTATTGGACAAAGCTCAGGATCCGGTTTTTTATGGTAACCTCGATTTGAAACTGACTTCTAATTTTAAATAGGATGGGATTCCTTTTTGTTTTCTTGAGTGCTGGATGTTCCCTGATTATAGCCCATCTACTAAAACATTCGGAACAGTCTAAATTACGAATCTTTAACGTTCTTACAGTCAATTATGCAGTGGCTGTTATTGTGGCTTTCGGAATGCGCTTTTTGGAAAAAGGTTTTCAGTGGCCTCAACTTCCTGTTTGGCTGATCATACTGATAATTATAACAGGTTTCTTGTTCATCTTCAATTTTGTTATTTACAGTAAATCCATCGACAACAATGGAGTTGCTGTGAGTATTTCGGCCATGCGGGTATCTTTGTTGATCCCGGTATTCACTTCTATTTTGTTTTTTGGGGAATGGTTCACTTTGTCAAAAAGTATCGGAATAATCTTAGTGATCACCTCGCTCTTTTTATTGATCTATTCCCGTCCAAATTTAGTAAGTCATACCATCGGAAATCGATTTTACCTAATTATTTTGTTTTTGGTTACCGGATTGGGAGATGCTGCTTTGAAGATTTTCCAGGCTATGGGATCTACCTATCTGGATAAATCGGTTTTTATGGGCTTTGTATTCACCATCGCTTTTATTTTTGGCATGATATGGTCATTGAGAGGAGAAGGAGATATTATAAAACCCAGTGAAATCAAAATGGGATTATATATAGGGGTTCCGAATCTCTTTTCATCTATTTTCCTGATTAAAGCCCTGGATTACACCAGTGGATCTTTTGTCTTTTCTTTGGTCAATACCTTAATCGTTTTAGGTGGTGTTATCATAGGAAAAGTATTTTGGGATGACACCATTACACGTAGACAATATTGGGGGATAAGCTTGGCTATATTTGCGATTGTCTTATTATGGTCATAAAAAAAGCCCCGACGCATCATCGGAGCTTTTAATATAAGTTGTTTTAGAATTACTTCTGCTTGGAAGCAATTCCTCTTAAGCGTTTTTGAAGAGATTTCGATTGTTGCAGGGTCATGTAAATCTGTTTATAGCGGCTGATTTTCATATCATCAGACTTGACTTTAGCCACAATCTTTTTATTCACATTCGTCTCAATCTTCATTATTGACTGACGAATTTTTGTAAACTGTTTTTTCTCTTTAGGAGTCATTTTTACAGAATTCTGTTTGGGATTCCGTTTGCTCATCATAATCTTACGGAATCTCTGCAAATCCATACCCTGAGCTTTTACAGCTTTTTTGATATCATTAACCGATCCCATTTGAATAGCCTGAATATCGTTTGACGCCTTAACAAATTTTTGTAATTCCTGATTAGTGATACTACTTGGATCGATGCCTTTTTTATGTTGTTTCATAGATACCTGAGCTTTCAATGATCCAAAACTGAAAAGCATAAGAACCAAAAGGGCCCCGGCAGATTTTATATAACGCATGTTCTAAATTTTTTGTTTTTAAATTTGATCCTCCGAAAAGAAGGGTAAGTTTTATGTAAGTAGATACCCAATTAAGATCGGAATAGCAAAAAAAATAAAAATAAAACAAGTTCGTAAGTGGGCAATTTAATTGTTTAATCGCGTTTACGTTGGAATTGTTTATCTTTATGACCGACATAAGCATTTTTAATCATATGAATTCAATAAGAGATTATTCAATATTTTGTTATGGATATTATTACAGAAATCAGGACTAAAGCTATTGATAAAGGAAAGACATTAATATTCCCGGAAACCGGTGATTTGCGGGTTCTAAAGGCGTGTGCCTATTTAGCCGAGGAGAAAATTTGTAAAGTCGCTTTAATTGGTGAAAAAGAAGCAATTAAAAAAAGAGCAGCTACCGAGCATATTGAAATGCCTGAAAATATAAACTATTACGTGCCGGAAAAAGATTCGAAACTTGAGAAATATGTTGATTCTTTCTATGAGCGTAGAAAAGCTAAGGGACTCACCAGGGAACAGGCCGATGTTCAGGTTCGTACACCGCTATATTATGCTGCCTCAAAAGTTGCTGCTGGTGATGTTGATGGATGTGTAGCCGGTGCGGTTCACACCACAGGGGAAGTGTTGAAAGCGGCGATTCAGGTTATTGGATTAAAAAAAGACTCTGATGTTGTATCCAGTATTTTTCTTATGTCATTACCGGACGGTCGGGTATATAGTTATGGTGATTGTGCCGTAGTTCCCTATCCCGATGCTAAACAACTTGCCAGTATTGCTATAGACTCTGCAAAAACTCATGAATTATTAACCGGACAAGATCCGGCTGTGGCAATGCTATCGTTTTCAACTAAAGGGAGTGCGATGCATGATAACGTAACACTCGTTCAGGAGGCACTCGAAATTGCTAAAAAACGAAAAAACGATTTACTGATCGATGGTGAATTACAATTTGATGCCGCTATTGTACCCGCAATAGGCCAAAAGAAAGCTCCGGGATCGCCAGTTGCCGGACATGCGAATGTTTTTGTTTTTCCCAACCTTGATGCAGGAAATATTTCATATAAAATCACAGAACGTTTAGCCGGAGCTATTGCCACTGGACCGATAATCCAGGGTTTGGCACATCCAATGAATGACCTCTCCAGAGGTTGTTCCTGGCAGGACGTGATTAATACTGCTGCGGTATGCTCATTACTTGCGGATCAATAACCCTTTTATAAAATTTACAAATGGATTAAATAGACTCCTCCTAAGGGGTGGCATATATCTTTTAATATCTGGAAACAATGCTTAAAGCCTGTAACCGGGAGATTCCGGGTCGGGGCCCGGAATGACGTCAATAGGGGCCCGGAAGACGTCATTTGGGAATGGTTTGTTGCTTTTAACCTATTGCTTTTAAGCTTTA
>DATFMK010000075.1:0-3781 GCA_035267005.1 Balneolales bacterium | reverse complement strand
GGTTAAACCGTGCATCGAAGATCTCTCACTCAAAAGCGGCTTCGAGATGACGGCATTGAATGTGTTGGACATTAATTACCAACGCCTCTGAGGCTGTGAAAAAAACTATAAATCAAATTCAATTGCCTTAAATAATTTAGGTGCTTCGCGTGATTTCGCTTTGCTTACCCACTCTTAATTTCCCGAAAGTATGAGGGACAAGTTCTGCCTTTCATGAATAAATCCGCGACAGGGAGAGCGTCTCTTCAACAAAATTCAAAAACGATTAAAAAATTAGAGTGCCTGGTCGCTTGCATTGTTTTTTTTCACAGGCACCTCTAAGCGTCATTTCGAACGCAGAGAGAAATCTTAAAAGTATGATGCCTAGCTTAAACTATATTTGGTTGGAATAAATAAATCATTTTTTACTGGAGCATTAGAGAAGTTGTCCTGCCAATATTAATCAAACATTTGCAAATATAGTATCTGCTTCCTTGATGGAAATGGGGTATACTGATTTTGAAGATTTATTGAATTGATTTGTCGATTTTCAAAATAAAAGGTATCAATCCATTAATCGAACACGGTATAGATCCAGATAAATTAAGGCTGAGTTTCTAAAAAAAGGGCGGATATGAAAATTCGATTACATCTATTTTTAGTATTAATGCTAATTGCGGGGGTAGGACAAGGTTGTAATTCACAACTCCAAAAATATCATGCTCCGGCAAGTGTGTATAAAAATGCCGAAAAATTTCTTCCCGAAAATATCACCCAGTATGTTTCGCATATAAGAGTAAATCCGAACTGGGTAAATAATTCATCGGTATTCTGGTATGAAGTAAAAACTCAAAAAGGACATCAGTTTTTTGTAGTTAATCCTGAAAACAAATCACGTAAACCCCTTTTCAATCAACAAAAACTCGCTGAAAGTTTATCCAAAGCCTTAAATAGAAAGATTAAACCTTACGATTTACCCTTTCATCAATTAAAATGGAATAGACCAAAAAATGAGATAACCGTAAGAATAAAAGGGAATCAATGGGTTATTGATTTAAACAATTATGAAGTTCATGAATTAAAACATACCGGTTCACAAAGACGGAACAATCGTCTGAGTTCGGTATCCCCAAATAAAAAATGGATTGCCTTCAGAAAAAATGATAATCTTTATGTCCGGAATCGACAAACCGGAAAAATAACGCAACTTTCTCGCAATGGCCGTAATCATTTGATATACGGAGCAACCTTACCCTGGGCATGGATGAGAGAAGTCGGACCGGTGAAGAAAGATGCCAAACCTATCCCGCTTGATGTCTCCTGGTCGCCGGATTCCAAAAAACTTTTTGCCAATGAATTGGATTTGCGTCATGCCAAAAAGATGTATTTATTACAAAATGTCCCCGACAGCAGTGAACGGGCGGAAGTGTATTCCTACTATCGGGCGTTACCCGGTAATAAAAATGTCGCTAAGTTAATACCATATGTTTTTAACATCCAAACACACAGAGAAACGCGAATACAAGTTCCGGCTTATAATAATGTCACAAATTATGGCAATTGGATGTGGTTTGGAAATGGAAGTCAGAAGTTATATTTCATCTATCGTCCAAGGGGATATAAATCGGCGACTCTGTTGGAAGCGAATGCTAATACGGGCAACGTTCATCAGGTATTCAAAGAAACCAGCTCCACTTATGTTAACCCGTTGAATGCCGGTTTTCGATTTCTGCCAAAACGAAATGAGTTCCTGTGGCTATCCGAGCGGGACGGATGGAATCACATCTATCTGTATAATCTCAAGACCGGGAAGGTAATCCGGAAAATAACCAAGGGACATTATGTCGTTAAAAACATCGATTATGTAGATAAGACCAATCAGAAGATCTATTTTACGGCAGGAGGAGTGAAAAAAGGTGAAGATCCCTATTTCAATAATTTATGTGTTATCAATTTTGACGGAAGCGGGATGAAAATCCTGACGCCCGAAAATGCCACGCACGATATTTCCATCTCCCCGGATCATAAATATTTTGTCGATAATTATTCGAGAGTGGATCATAAACCGACGTCCGTACTACGCAGTCTCAAAGATGGATCGGTTGTGATGCCGCTTGAAAAAGCTAACATCAAGAAATTACTGGCTGCCGGATGGCATTATCCGCAACCCTTTAAATTGAAAGCAAGAGACGATTCGACGGAAATTTACGGGGTGATCTTTCGTCCTGATAATTTCAATCCTAACAAATCCTATCCTATAATTGATGGAATCTATGCTGGTCCGCAGGCGGTCCGAACTCCAAAGAGTTTCTATCGCGGATACCGAAATGAAGATCAGGCATTAGCAGATCTCGGTTTTATCGTATTTACGGTAGATGGATTGGGCACCGCGCAACGCTCAAAAAAATTCCATGATTATTCGTACAAAAATCTCGGAGATATTGGTCTGCCCGATCATATAAAAGCTATAAAATACCTGGCAAAAAAATATTCCTATATCGATACATCAAAAGTCGGTATTTACGGACATTCTGCCGGTGGATATGATGCGGCCCGGGCTATTTTAATGAAACCCAATTTCTTTAAAGCGGCGTTAGCGGCTTCAGGAGATTATAATCTGCGTGTGGCCAAAGCATGGTGGCCCGAGTTATATATGGGCTATCCAGTCGGACCCGATTATGCGAATCAGAATGATGTAAAACTGGCCTCACATTTGAAAAATAAATTACTACTCGTTCATGGAGATATGGATACCAATGTACATCCCGCCGAGATTTACAGAATGGCCAATGCGCTGGAAAAAGCTCAAAAAGATTTTCAGATGATGATTATCCCGAATTACAGTCACGGGATTACACATAATCCATTTTACATAAAATTGAAGTGGAACTTTTTTGTGAAAAATTTGAAGGGAAAGACGCCGCCGGCGAATTTCAAAATTGAATTACAAAAGTCGAAATAATTAGAAGTGTCATTTGCGGGAGCATTTTAGAATGATAACTCGGATTATTCACCAAGAAAATTTGTTGTGGTCAAGACGCTCCGAAAGCTTTCGGAGCAACGTAGAGCCCGACAAAATTTCGCACCTTTTTTTAGTGTTCTCAAAATCAGGAAATGACTTACTTCTTATATGTTCTTTTATTTTCAATATGATAGGTATTGTTTCTTATTCTCTATGTGAATAATTCGGGATAAGAAGCGCTTGCATAAAAAGATTATAATGCTTATTAATAAATGTAGTTAACACACTTAATAATTATGGCTAAATTATTTCACTTCAATAAAATGAGTGATAATCGCTTAAGAACCTGATTACTAAATAACCTAAATAACCAATAGCAGGGTTTCAGAATGTATTGTAAAAAAGGTCATTCAAAAGAACATAGTTTACCGATTAAATCGCACAAGGATTTTATTCAATCCGTCACCGGTTTGTTAATTATTATGGGAATACTTTTTCTGTTTAATGCACCGGTTTCCCAGGCAAAATCAAATATATCAGGGAAAAAGAAAATCAAAAAAGTTGAGCAATCGGTAATTAAAGTGCGGCCCTTTGATTTGAGCGATGTTCGCCTGCTTGACGGTCCATTTAAACAGCGTATGTTAATGGATGAAAAATACATGCTCGAACTCAAACCGGATCGTTTGTTGGCTCCCTATCGGAAAGCAGCAGGATTAAAACCAAAAGGACGTCAATATGGTGGATGGGAGTCTACAGAGTTATCGGGCGCATTTGGCGGACAATATCTATCCGGTTTGTCCTTGATGTATGCGGCTACCGGAAACAAGAAATTAAAGAAAC
>DATFMK010000074.1:0-4219 GCA_035267005.1 Balneolales bacterium | reverse complement strand
TTCAAGTTTAGTAATTAAACCTAAACAAAAGCATAATTTTATTCTGCTACTTAGTGAACCAAGAGGAGCATTTGCTCCTCCAAATAGTTCTTTTATAATCTTAGAGTTAATTAGATGTGAGATTAGAATTCTTTTCAAACGAGAATCAATTAATGCCCCGCCAACTAAGGCTGCACCACGATCGCTTTCTTCTTGAAACTCTTTTAACAACTCAGAGAAATATTTTAAGTTTTCCTTTCTCACTAAAAGGTTAAAAGTTTGGGTTTAGCATGGCTTTTTGAAAGAACTCGAATTGTTTTACCTGAATATTTGAGTAAAAAATCTTTCAATTCTGTCTCCCCAATTTTTGTTGGAAACTTAGGGGCATTTTTAGCTGGAATTTCAATATCAATATTATCTAAATCGGATACACCAAATGAGAATTCCTTACACTTTAAATAGAGAATGAATCATTTTTTCATTTTGTTGATATATGGCGTAAGGTAATATTTAGATTTTATAGGAATCGATTTATGTATGGACGTTATGCCCTTCATGATGAAGCTTCAGACATCAATGAACTTATAAAACATTTCGGATTAACTCGATCGGCGATTAAAGAATTATTTCCGAGATATAATGTGGCCCCTACCCAATTGATGCCAGTCGTTTTTGAAAATCATAAAACAAAAGAGAGGATATTAAATACTTTCCGTTGGGGTTTAATCCCGCCCTGGGCTAAAGATGAATCGATTGGGTATCGGACGATAAACGCACGTAGCGAGACGCTTACAGAGAAAGTACCGTAAACCTTTTGCCTGGCAACGCTGCCTGGTGGTCGTATCGGCCTTCTATGAATTGGAAAAAAGTAAGATCAGGATTCCCCATTTATACAGGCTCAAGGACAATTCCATCTTAGGTTTTGCTGGATTATATGAACGTTGGAAGTCACCAGCCGGCGATGTTTGGAGCTACACCATTATTACAAACGATGCTAATGAGTTGGTTGAAAAAACACATCCAAGAATGCCTGCAATCATCCACCCTTCAGAGTATAATTTTTGGCTGGATCCGGAAAATCATAATACTGATGAATTATCTGGTATTTTAAAACCTTATTCGGCATCGGAAATGACGTATAATAAAGTTTCGACTGATTTGAATGATACAAAGAATGATTATCCGGAATTATTAAACGACATTATTTGAAAATGGATAAAAGTTTGTTTCATATCCTTACAAATTATTGCTTTTGATTCACCCTTGTATTCTTATATTTATTTTCAAAAGCAATTAGTAACATTATAATGTCGCTTTCATGGCTGAAAGAAAATTAGAAACTTCCACACTGGAGAATTGGCTCTGGAATGCCGCCTGTCAGATACGCGGACCAATCGATGCGCCTAAATACAAAGATTACATTTTACCGCTCATCTTTATAAAACGTTTATCGGATGTCTTTGAAGATGAATTGCAGAAACTGGCGAAAGATTATGGGGACAAGGAGATTGCGGAAGAATTTATAGAAGAAGATCATTCCCTGGTACGGGTTTATATCCCAAATGAATATCGCTGGAGTAATATTAAAACCAAAAGTAGTGGGCTTGGTGAGTTTCTGACAGATGTAACCCGTTCTTTATCCCGGGAAAATCCACAATTGGAGGGCGTGGTTAATATTGTGGATTTTAACGCCACTACCAGCGGACAAAGGATTATTTCGGATGAAGCACTTAAGAAGTTAGTTGATGTTCTTAGCAAGTACCGTTTAGGGTTAGAGGATGTGGAACCGGACATTATCGGGCGTGCCTATGAATACCTGCTTCGAAAGTTTGCGGAAGGGTCCGGACAAAGTGCCGGGGAGTTCTATACTCCGAAAGAAGTGGCCATTTTAATGTCCTATATATTAGATCCGGAACCGGGTGAAATGATATACGATCCGACGGTCGGGTCCGCCGGCTTACTTATCAAATGCAAGCTGCGCTTTGACGATAAATTTGGTAAAGATACCGGTGAGAAACCGTTGCAATTCTTTGGACAGGAGATTCAGCCAAGTGCGTATGCCTTGTCAAAGATGAATACCTTTATTCATGATATGCAGAACACGACGATCAAACTGGGTGATACCATGCATCGTCCTGGATTCCTGAATGATGATACCTCCTTACAGACGTTTGATATTGTAACGGCCAATCCGATGTGGAATCAAAACTTTGATCAGGCAACTTATGAGAATGATACCTACGGCCGGTTTTCTTTTGGCTATCCTCCAAATAATACGGCCGATTGGGGTTGGGTTCAGCATATGTATGCTTCCTTAAATGATAATGGACGCATGGCTATTGTTCTGGATACCGGCGCGGTGTCACGAGGTAGTGGCAATGTTGGGAAAAACAGGGAGCGGGATATTCGTAAGAAATTTGTGGAAGAGGATCTGGTTGAAGCGGTCTTCCTGATGCCTGAGAATATGTTTTACAATACATCGGCCCCGGGGATTATAATGGTGATCAACCGTAATAAGAAACATCCGAAAGAGATATTGCTTGTTAATGCCTCCCCATTTTTCAGTAAAGGTAAACCAAAAAATTATTTAAAGGATGAACACATCAAGCAAATTAGTGATGTGTATTTGAATTGGGAAGAAAAGGATGAGCTATCTAAGATGATTTCTTTAGAGGAAACGGTAAAGAATGATTTCAATCTTAGTCCTTCCCGGTATGTTTCTAAGAATGGAAATGAAGAAGTACTGCCGTTAGAGGATGCCGTGGTTCAGTTGCGGGAAGCGGAAGAAGAGCGGGCTAAGGTCGATAAGAAGCTTCAGGAGGTCTTAAAGGAATTAGGTTTTTAAATGGCTGAAATTGATCCTGAAACATTAAAAGAATCGGAAACTGTTGAGCGAAAGGAAGAATTGAATTCTAACGCTCTGAAAACTATTTCTGCATTTGCTAATACCAAAGGTGGATCGTTGTATGTTGGAATCAAAGATGATGCTACCTTACTAACCGGAGAGATTTCAGATCAGGCCCAACAGGATGTCGTTAACAAAGTGGTTAATAAACTGGGTATCATTCCCGATGTATCCCTTCATACATTTGAAGGTCAAGAGTTTTTGGAAATCAGAATTAAGAAGAGTCGGCGACCTATAAGCTATAACGGCAAATACTATCAGCGTTCGGGAAATACGACGCGTGAATTGGATACGGAAAGTTTAAAAACGTTATTTCTCAATGGTGTTTCCTGGGATACTCAATTAGATGATCGTTTTAGTGTCGATGATATTAATGAACAAACCTGGACGCGATTTGACGCGGATAGCAGAGGTCAACGAGGTATTCCGGAATGGGATTCAATGGAAATGGCCCAATTATTGCAACATCTAAGTCTGATGGTCGATGGGAGATTGACGAATGCGGCTATCATGTTGTTTGGGAAAGATCCGCAAAAATATTTTCCTCATACGACTATCCGGGTAGGGCGATTCAAAGATCAATCGACTATTATATCAGACAATATTATATCCGGTAATTTATACGATCAACTTGGGAAAGTAGAGCAAGTCATTAAATCGCTGATTAATAAACGGTATGAAATAACTGGTGAGTCTCTTAAACGTAAAGAAGTATGGGATTATCCATTACCTGCCATTCGTGAAGCTTTGTTAAATGCCATCGTTCACCGGAATTATCTAATAACGAGCAGTGAAATTGAGATCAAGATTTTCGATAATAGTATCTGGTTTTATAATCCCGGGAAATTACCGGAAGGGTTGACCATTGATCAATTAAAGCACTCCCATTCTTCCATACGCCGGAATCGGCTTATTGCGGATGTATTTTTTCGTGCCGGTTATATTGAACAATTCGGATCGGGAACATTGCGTATGATGGAAGCCTTAAAATCAGAAGGTCATCCTGAGCCGGAATTTAAGGAACAGGCCAATGGCTTCGTGACTCAATTTTTCATTAAAAAAACAAAAACAGCTCAAGCTGAAAAAGTCGAAGGATTGAATGAGCGGCAGAAGGCAGCTCTTGTTTATATCCGTGAGCATGGAAAAATCGATACCGCTACATATCAAAAAATGAGTGATGTATCGAGGGTAACAGCCTTCAGAGATTTAAAAAAATTAATAGATAAAGGATTAATAAAACAGATAGGAAAAGAGGGACCAGGTACTTATTACATTTTAGACTGAATACCTATTTAACCCGATTATGAAACAATTATGAAACAATTATGAAACAAT
>DATFMK010000073.1:0-12606 GCA_035267005.1 Balneolales bacterium | reverse complement strand
TATCACTATAAATAGATAATTTGGTCATTCTACCATTTCATTCTCACGCATACTTTGTAAAGTATCTGTCCAGCGAAGAAGTTCGGTTAACATTACATCAGCAGATTGATCGATGATTTCATTGGCTACAAATTCATCGTCTTCATTAATAAAATTTTGAATAAACGGAATACTCACACCTTCGGAAAGTGGCACCATTTTGAGTGCTGTAAGAATTTCTTTAAGCATGTGAACAGACCGGGTCCCACCAGCCACTCCTCCATAACTAACTAAACCCACTGGTTTATACGCCCATTCTTGTGATAAATAATCAATCGCATTTTTCAGTGGAGCGGTAAAACCGTGGTTATATTCTGCTATTATAAAGATGAAAGCATCCGAGGTATCAACCATTTGACTCCATTTTTGGGTGTGCACATGCTGATATTTCCGGAGTCGAGGATGATTCGGCTCATTCATCATCGGTAAATCGATTTTTGCGAGATCCAATATTTCCACATTAAACGGCACATATCCCCTTGCTTTTTCAGCAATCCATGATGCAATAACCGGACTCTTTCGTCCCGGTCGTGTGGTAGATGTAATAATTCTAAGTTCTGCCATAAACTAAATCGTAAGTATCTTGTTGTATTTAATTAATAAACCGATATGCTTTAACATTAAACTATAGGGTTTATTGTGTAAAAGGGTTAAAAACCTAAAACAAATGGTGTGCTGACGGTATTTCACTGGCAGTGTTATATTCAATACCAACAACTTAGCATTTTAGAATTTTTTTTATAAAAATTTCATTTTTGCTTAGGGGTACAGGCTTTCTGATGTGTATTATAAAAAGTTATTACCCATCAACGTGTCTATTAATGAAAAGATGGGTAGTAAGAAAATGTCGTATGCTGCCAGGAATAATCACGAAATATCATTTACTCATCCACAAAAACGGTTACTCCTATGAAAATGTTAAGAACGGCATTTATTGCCATCCTATCAATTGCGGCATTAAGCGCTTGTAACAGTTTAATTAAATCGGGTTCGAAACAGTCATCTAAAACTCAGCTTAGTTTTAAAGAGACGACATCTACTTCGAACTCAATGACAACCGCCGATTCCACATCAACCAACGCCAATATGATGGTTATTACGGATCCGCATAACGATACCTTAAAAATCGATACGGCGAAGGTAATGATCCGGGAAATTGAATTTCATGGTTCGGAGAAGATGAGGCACAAAGACCACAATTATGGTGATTATACGAAAAATAATGAGGATTCAACGGAATTTGAACCAGGCCCATTTGTACTCGATTTAAACCTTGATACAACGCTGACAACTATTGCGATTAACAAATTACCAGATGGTACTTACAATTACATCTCATTTCAAATCCACAAACCACTTCCAAATCAGAACTTAGCGGATTCTGACTTTGTCGGAGGACCGAATAATGAGCAACGATTCTCGATTGTCATAAAAGGCACTTATAACAGTAAGCCTTTTGTCTTCAAGACCCCCAGAACAATCAGAATACATACAAAAATTAATCCGCCATTGACGGTATCTGATTCGCTCGGCTCTTATAATGCCACTATTAATGTCGATGTCGGTAAGTGGTTTGTGAATAAAAATGGTTATATAATTGATCCAACCAATCCCAATAATGTATATGAGATCAATTGGTCAATTCAACGTTCCTTTTATGCTTTCAAAGATAATAATCATGACGGACATGAAGACCATGATGGCTGGGGCTGGAAATGGAAACATCATAATGAACACAGCAATCAGGATAGTACGAAAACCGATACGACCTCTTCCAATAGTTAATAATAGTGGAATAATGTGAAGCTATTTAAATGATATGCTTTCTTATCATGATTCGACCTAACAGGGTGCAGCTTCAGGCTGCGCCTTTTTTATTATAACATTCCCTTTTAGATTAAGTTGAATTAAAAAAGTCTTTATTTAAGCTACAGTAAAATTATTTCATCTATGTAGTAAACCATTTAGAAATTAAAAATATTTTCACTGACTAAACGCTATCCACTCAAACAATCAGATATTCGTTATAATATCCATGATTTACATTTAATTTTTTGTATAA
The DNA here is from genome assembly GCA_035267005.1 of Balneolales bacterium. Lineage (GTDB taxonomy): Bacteria > Bacteroidota > Rhodothermia > Balneolales > DATFMH01 > DATFMH01. The sequence goes on along the minus strand of DATFMK010000073.1, from coordinate 10,505 downwards.
ATATCTTCATTTCATCGATATTCTATTTATTATCTATTATTAATTTATAGTGATTAGAGTTACCAAACATTATCCTTTTAACCTTAATTAATTATAAATCCTTCCTAAAACTATTGTTTTACCACGATATATTTCTATCTGCCACAAATGAGCTTACCATAACTCCTTCAAAGTATATCATGGATTCAGAACCAGAGGCTAATATCTAAAATTCATTGCGGCTCGGTTATTTGTGGGGTTATCAAATAATCACATTTAAATAAAAACAAATATTAAGGAGTTATAAATATGGAAAATACTAAAACGCTTTTTATATCAAGATCTCTACTTGTGGCACTAATGATCCTGTCTTTGGGTGGATGGATGTTACAGGGCTGTACCAATAATACGACCAACGTTAACGAAAATGGGCCCGGGCATGGGAATGGACGGATCAAGGTTCATATGACCGACAAACCATCGCATGGAAATATTCAGGCATTGACTGTAGATATCACAAAAATCGAAATCCATGAAACGGCCTCGGATTCGGGTGGTAACAGATGGCAGACTATCAGTGATTCTGCACAGAAAGTTAATATACTGGATCTCAGCGATGGTAAAACAACATTATTAGGAAGTAAAGATTTACAGTCCGGTACCTATAATCAAATACGTCTTATTCTTGGTTCAGACAATACCGTTACAGCAGATGGTAATACGATGCCCATCAAAATTCCCAGTGGTCAACAAACCGGTATAAAAATTAATGTAAATACAAAAATTCAATTACAGCAGGGAAAAACCTATAATTTATTACTGGATTTCAATGTGGCACAATCCATCCACGAGACAGGAAACGGACGTTATATGATGAAACCGGTCATTCATGCTGTTGATACGCAAATTGATGGCTATATCAAAGGAATTGTACAACCTGATTCTACTAATGCGGTCATTTATGCTATGAATAATCAGGATACGACAAGTACCTTTGCTGATACTACTAATGGGAAATTCAAGTTAATGGGAATCGCACCGGGAACATATTCACTGAAAATCAGTCCTCGAAATACCTCCTTTTCAGACACTACCCTGACCACTGTCTCGGTCAACTCTAACGATACAACAGATGTGGGTACAATTACATTGCCTCAAAAATAATGATGATCTGAACTCAAACTTGATCCCCAACTTCATCTGTGTTGGCATAGTTAACCCGAATTATTCACATACCTAATAAGAAGTAATACTTACCTTATTACAAATTAAATAACTTATAAAAAAAACCGTTCCTTAAAATTGAGGAACGGTTTTTTTTATAAGTTCGTCTATTTACAATATGATATGTATTATTTATTGTTGGTTACATAAATAATTTGGGTTAAGATTATTAACCCGGATTATTCACCAAGAAATTTTGCTGGGATCAAGGCGCTCCGAAAGCTTTCGGAGCAACGCAGTGCACGGTAACCTTTCGCAACTCTTTTTAGACTCCTCAAATTTGAGGAAAACTTTATTTATTACAAGATATTGTTCCTTCAGTATGATAGGTATTGATTCTTGTAGCTTACGTGAATAATTCGGGTTAATCAGAACACGTTGTATTGTCCCCATCTCAATGCCCCATGCATTATACAGGTGGTTTTTAAACCAAAAGCGTCTTGGTATTTAATATATAACAAATATTTATCCGCATAATAAATTTATCCATTATACTTAATGCATAATTCCACCTATTTTAAAAAATATTTTTTTTAAGGAATAAAGGGACTTATTTAATTGTCTAATCTGTAAAGTTTTATTTGATCATAAAGCCGATTGTATTTAATGAAGAATTCGCCTTCAATACTCATTGTGCTCGCTTGCGGAAAAGTAATATCAACGATACTAAAAGAACTTAATTCATTTTTGGGACCGCAGGTTGTTCACGATTTACATTACCTGGCTAATCTTCTTCATAAGTTATTATGATCAAAATGAGCTTTTTTACAAGTTTATATTTTCAATAATTAATAACCGTACATTGATGAAATACAAAACAATTATAATACTTATTGCACTCGCCATTGTGGCCTCGGGTGCCTATTATTATTTCTCAAATAATAAAACAAAAGATATACAGTGGCGTACAGCTAAAGCTCAAAAGGGAGATATCAGTATTATTGTTAATACGACCGGGAGCCTTCAGGCTGATACGACTGTTGATGTTGGTACACAGGTATCAGGAACCATCGCAAAGTTATACGTTGACTATAATTCTAAAGTAAAAAAAGGTCAGCTTGTAGCTTTGATTGACACTACAACTCTTGCCGCCCAGGTAGATAATGCGAAGGCATCCCTTAAAAGCGCCGAAGCTCAGCAAAAACTGGCACAGGAAAATTTTAAACGAACGCAAAAGCTTTTTGCCAAAAACCTCGTTGCTAAATCGACTTACGACCAGGATAAAGTCAATCTTGAAGTGGCCAAAAGTAATGTAGAAGTCGATAAAGCGAGGGTTAAATCAGCTCAGCTAAATTTAGATCACGCCACTATTTATGCTCCCATCAGCGGTGTGGTCATTAATAAGAATGTAAGTGTTGGACAAACTGTTGCGGCAAGTTTTAATACACCGACCTTATTCACTATTGCTAATGATCTGACTAAAATGCAGGTTCAGGCAGATATTGATGAAGCGGACATCGGTCAGGTTAAAGTTGGTCAGCCGGTCGATTTTACTGTAGATGCTTATCCTGATGACACGTTCCACGGTAAAGTTAAACAAATACGATTGAATCCGACTACAACCAATAATGTCGTTACCTATACAGTGATTATTGACGTACGTAATCCCGATTTAAAATTAATGCCTGGCATGACAGCTAATATTTCTATCAAAACAGCTGAATCTAAGAATGTCATTAAGGTTCCGGCGATGGCATTACAGTTTAAACCGCCACAATCTTATTTAAAATCGCATGACCTGGGACAAAAATCGAGCATGAAGGGAAAGCAAAGTTCTAATAATGGTCAACAAGCAAAGCCTCAAAACAGTCGACAAGCAGCAAAAATGCCGGCGGCTACCGGTTTGCATGGACAAAAAATATTTCAACCGGGTGATCATGCTACTATATGGCTCAAAAACGCTAACAATATAAAACAAGTTCATGTTACTTTAGGACTGTCGGATGGAAGTTTTACCGCTGTTAAAGGAAATATACAGGCCGGTGATAATGTTATCATTGGAGCTATCTTACCAAGTCAAAATCAAATTGCCCGAAGTCCATTTAGCAGAAGGAGATAACATGGATCAAACCATAGTTTCCGCAAGAAATATTTCCAAAGTATATGAAATGGGAGAAGTCAAAGTTCACGCTCTGCGAGGCATCGATATGAATATACATAAAGGTGATTTTACCGCAATTATGGGTCATAGCGGATCGGGAAAATCTACTTTTATGAATATTATCGGGTGCCTTGATGTCGCCACATCTGGTCAATACCTGTTAGATGGTGTCGATGTCAGTAAACTAGACAAAGATGAACTTGCAGGCCTTAGAAATCATAAAATAGGTTTCGTCTTTCAATCATTTAATCTTATTGCCCGTACTTCAGCCATAGAAAATGTCGAGTTACCGCTCATGTATAACAAAAATCTGACCAGTAAATCGAGATATGAGCGATCTATGGAGGCTCTCGAAGCTGTCGGACTCGCGGATCGTGCCAAACACTTGCCCAATCAACTATCCGGTGGTCAACAACAACGGGTGGCGATTGCCCGGGCACTGGTCAATGATCCCAAAATCGTATTGGCTGATGAGCCCACGGGTAACCTGGACAGTAGAACAAGTGTTGAAGTGATGGATATTTTCCAACGTTTAAATGAATCGGGTATCACTGTTGTATTGGTTACTCATGAAAACGACATCGCTCAGTATGCAAACAAAAATGTGGTCTTTCATGATGGTAGAATTAAGAAACAGATTGTTGTTGAAAATCGAAGATTTGCGAAAAAAGAGCTGGCTAATATGAGCAACCTTGAAGAGGAGATCCAAGAGGAGGAAAATCAGTGAAATTTAGTAACCTATTTAAAGTTGCCTTTCGTTCTCTTGGTAAAAATAAGATCCGGACATTTCTAACTATGCTCGGAATCATCATCGGTGTTGCTTCGGTGATCGCTGTTTTGGCTATCGGACAAGGTTCCAGTAATAGTATTCAGGAACAAATTAAGAGTTTTGGTACGAATATGATTATTGTGTTCTCCTCTTCACAACGACGAGGTGGCGTATCATCCGGTGCCGGAACCACGCAACGATTAACAGTAGCAGATGCCCTAGCCATTGCTAAGCAATGTCCCGACATTCAATATGTTTCACCTGAAGTCAGTACCGGAGCTCAGGTAATGTATGGCGCTAATAACTGGCACACCAACGTTGATGGTGTCTATTCCAGTTATTTCGGAATTCGTAATTGGAAAATCAAATATGGCGAATATTTTAATCAGGATGAAGAAAGCAGAGCAGCCAAGGTTTGCTTACTTGGTCAGACTGTCGTTGATAATCTTTTCGGTCCCGAAGTTAATCCCGTTGGTCAATACATCCGTATCAATAAAATCCCATTTAAAGTCATCGGGATTTTACAAAAAAGAGGACAAAACGGATTCGGGCGGGATCAGGACGACGTAATCATTGCACCATTTTCAACGGTACGAAAACGTATGAACCATGTCCGTCATATCCATTTGATTTTAGCATCAGCGACCAATGAAAAATTCATGAATCTGGCCATTAACGAGATTGGTAATACCTTGCTCGAACGTCATAAAATAACCAATCCTGCAAATGCTGATTTCACAATACGTACGCAGGTTCAATTTGAACAGGCTGCCTCAGCAACCTCAAAAATATTGACTATCCTGTTAACCGGTATTGCCAGCATTTCATTAATTGTAGGCGGTATCGGCATTATGAACATCATGTTTGTATCCGTTACCGAACGAACCAGGGAAATTGGTATCCGGTTAGCTATCGGAGCCCGCGGTAAAGACGTGTTACTTCAATTCTTAATTGAATCGATTATGATCAGTTTCATTGGTGGATTCATTGGCATGGGACTGGGTCTTCTATCGACACATATCGTGAATACTTTTATGCATTGGCCCGTTCAGGTTACCACGAATTCGATCATTTTGTCGTTCGTTTTTGCGGCGATCATTGGAATATTTTTCGGTTGGTATCCAGCCCGAAAAGCTGCGAATCTGAATCCAATAGATGCTTTAAGATATGAATAACACAAATAACTCGACTCATGTATAAAAACTTAATAGTTACGTATCCTTGATTGATATATCCTAACTTACCTCCTAAAGCACACACTAAATGTACGGTTCATACTTTTCATCGAGAGAGCAAGGAGGTAAGTTATGGATATTCCCTTCTCACCAGAACAATTTTTAAACTTATTTGAAACCTATAATCATTTTATACAGCCCTTACAAATAATAGCTTATATCCTTGGACTGTTATCCATTTTATTCTTATTCAGGAAAAATAAAATCACCCCAAAAATAATAACAGGCATTTTAGCAACTTTTTGGATTTGGATAGGATTTTTTTACCATATTTTATTTTTCAGTTCCATCAATAAAGCCGCTTATCTCTTTGGGTCACTTTTTATTATTCAAGGATTCTTCTTTATGTATACCGGCATTATCCGAAGGAAACTTGATTTTCATATTGAATGGAATATAACCACAATATCAGGCTTTATTATCATTCTTTATGCAATGATCATATACCCAATTTTAAACATTTTACTTGGTCATTCCTATCCGCGAATGCCCGTATTTGGAGTTACACCTTGTCCTACGACAATTTTTACTTTCGGTTTCATTTTATTCATAAAAAATAAAATATCACTCACTTTAATTATCATCCCCTTACTTTGGGCGCTCATTGGTACAAGTGCAGCTCTTTATTTACATATTTACGAAGATTTGGGTTTGATGCTATCGGGAATCCTTACGCTTTCCTTGCTCATCTACAAAAGGAAAATAAGGTTAACCTTTGTTTAAGAATTCTGATTTACTGACACGATATTGCAATTCCATCCGGACTCATCAAAATTTTCAAAACGTTACAACATAGATTATTTACAATTAAATAATTAAGTATCAAGTCGTTAAAATTGCATTATTTATTTTTTTTTAATAATGTTGATCTACATATAATTATTCTTAGGGGGTTATTATGAATAGTTCATCGAGATATAATTATCGTTATTATCTGGGGATCATACTATTTCTTTCAGTATTGCTCTTAAACGCTTGCAATGGTGGTAAGTATGTGATAATCAATGGTGGAATCCAATCCACAAGTCATTCCATGAATGGGTCTTATTCCAAATTCTCCGGATATTACTATAGAAGAGTTGAATTAAGAAAGCAAACTAAAGTCTACATAAATTTCTTTTCCAAAACCAAACGTGGTTCACTCACATTGGAATTAATAGATGACAATGGTAATGTCTTATTTAAAACCAATAGAAATGATGAGGAAAATGAACGAATAAGTATCGACAATTCTGGTATGTACAAGTTTGAAGTTATCGGAAAAAATCACAAAGGAAATTTTAAGGTGGTCTGGCATATCAGTTAGATAAAACCATTTAAAATTTTGGGGAGGATTTGGGAAACCGCTATAATTTAACGTGAGGTTCGTTTAAGCTTATATTCTATCTACTTAATAAAACGTAACTGTTAAATTAGATTCTTCTGTGACCACCGACAACCGACCACAGACGACAGAGAAACGCTCTGATATTAATTAAACATTATTTATTCTGAATAATCGTATAATCAACGTGAGTTCGAAATCGGAATCATGTATTATACATCAAAACAGTTCTCTGTCGTCGATGGTCTGTCGTCCGTCGTCAATATAGGTCATATTTTCTCAGGTCGTATTCTCAATGTAATTATTACAACTCTGCGATTCTTATCCAAATCTCACGTTAATTTAATTAGAGAAGGCTATGCAAAACCATTCTTTTGCCCAATATCTGCATTTTCATGACTTCGAAATCCTCGAATATGGTTAATCCGAATTATTCACGTAAATAATAAAAATAGCACTATAGTATTATTAATATATAATTTGTAAGTATTTAGTCATTACCCAAATTTGAGGAATCTAAAAAAGCTGCGAAATTTTCCCGTGCTCTGCGTTAAAATTAAAAATGCTTAATCAACGTACCAATGTACGCTTCTTACGCATTGTTAACTCCACCTTGATCACGACAAAATTTCTTGGTGAATAACTCGGGTTAGTATGCTGCGGTTTCGAAGTCGCACAGGCTTTGATCTTGAACAAAATCCCTGGTTTTGCAAAGCCTTCTTAGATATATTTTGTAAACTATAATTCTGAAATGTCAATATATTACGGCTTAATCTTTTATGGCCGTAACACAAACTACCGAGATCGGTTTCATTGATTTAAAATCAATTTTGATATCTTTATAGCCGGCGTCCGTCAACCATCCAGAGACCTCTTTACCCATGTGTTTAACTTCTTCATCGGTCTTGGCCCAGCGTGGCTGCATGGTTATGACAATTTTCCCCTCATGTTTTAACACTCTTTTTACCTCTTTTAGATTTTGCAAACGATCCGGCCAAAATTGAAATGAATTAATTGCATAAACTTTATCAAAAGAGTCATTTTCATAGGGGATCTTGGAAACGCTTCCAGGGAATACCTCGATTTTTCCCTCTCTGATTGCTTTTTTATTCCTCTTAGTAGCCTGTTTTACCATAACATCAGAGTGATCAATTCCTGCAATGAAAGTATTTGGGAATTTTTCAGATATTAACTGTATCGTAGTACCCGGTCCGAAACCGATTTCCAAAACATCCTCGCCGTCCATCAACTCTGAAACGAATATTGTCCATTCCCCAAGTTTTCGATTACTTTTTGCCATTATCATTCCAAGAAAGTGACCAACTAGTCCTTCCGGTTTACCAAAAGATTTTGTGGGTTGTTGTTCCATGGCTATTCCCTCATTATTAATTCTGAATATCGTTCTCGATTATGGCTATTTCTGCAACCAAATCGTTTAACGGACCTTATTGCTAACATTAGGCTTGGATAAGCTCAAAAATCTGTAAGATTTTTTTATGTAATTATCGTCTGTAAACAGTTTTCAAAGATCGGAAATGTTTCTTTTCTGACATTACAATAATCTGATGGTTAAGAAGCCGGTTTCAAATTACTTACCTCTTATAAAAACTGATTCAATCATTTCTTAAATTTTACGGTTATAAATATGATTGATTACAAACAAAGTAATGTTGAGCTAATCAGACGGATAAGTAATCGGAAACTCTCAATCTAATTTTTCAGATCAATTATAATGAAATTACATAACTCGAAATTAATCGTATAAAAACGTCCCTTACCAAAAAGGTGATCTCTCTTTTCCTCAATTACCAAGTAATCATATACAAGTATTAATAGTGCTATGATCCTCAGTTCAGGAAAATACTACACCAAACGCTAACATATTTTCATTATCTTACCTATTCTTAACTAATACAATATTAAAAATATAGAATAAAAGCTATATAGAAAGCGTTTTTATATATCTACATATTCCGATTACTTTTGTATCTTAGATGTTCTATTAGAAATTTACGTGAAACGGATCAGGACTAATGTCAGATAAACCTCACGATTATTGCGGTATTTTCGGAATTTATAACCATCCCGAAGCTGCAGTACAAACCTATTATGGACTTCACGCGCTTCAACACCGTGGTCAGGAATCGGCAGGTATCGTGGCCTCCCGTTATGACGAGAACAGGAAAACGCGTATCATGCCCGTGCACAAAGACTTCGGTCTGGTGTTAAATGTCTTTGATAATAGGAGATTGCTTACAGATACTTTAGCGGGCACTTCTGCTATCGGACATAACCGGTATTCAACAAGCGGTGCTTCCAATAACCCGATGAATATTCAGCCATTCCGCGTACATTACAAAAAGGGTAATATCGCATTGGCTCACAATGGTAATTTGACCAATGCACGAGAGCTTCGCAAGCGTTTTGAACAGGAAGGAGTTCTTTTCCAAACGACTTCGGATACCGAACTCATCTTACATTTGGTATCCCATAGCAGTAAAACAAATCAGCTCGATCAAATTATAGATGCACTCAGACAAATTGAAGGTGCCTATTGTCTGGTTATTCTTACTGATGATAAATTGATTGCTGTGCGTGATCCCAATGGTTTCCGACCGCTTTCCTTTGGCAAAATGAATGACACCTATGTCGTAGCCAGTGAAACTTGTGCTTTTGATATTATCGGAGCGGAATATATCCGGGATGTCAAGCCGGGAGAAATTCTCATCATTGATCGTAAAACACTGGAAACAGGCGAACCCGAATCCGTTTTTCTCGAACCCAAAGAAGGAACTGAGACAAGTCAGTGCATTTTTGAGTTTGTTTACTTTTCACGACCCGACAGTCGTATTTTTCAGGAGAACGTCGATAAAGTCAGACGTAAAATTGGTAAATATCTCGCCCGGGAACATCCCATTGATAAAATCATTAGTAAAGATTCAGACAAATCACCAATTGTTATTTCAGTACCCGATTCCAGTAACACGGCAGCAATCGGGTACGCCAGCGAGAATCAAAAAATGGGACAGGATTGTAAATTTGAAATTGGTCTTATCCGTAATCATTATGTCGGACGGACCTTTATCTCTCCGGGACAAAAAAGCCGGGAACAGAAAGTACGAACCAAGTTTAATATCGTACGTGGTGTTCTGGAAGGACGTTCTGTACTAATCGTCGATGATTCAATTGTACGGGGAACAACATCCCGCTATCTGATTGAAATGATCCGAAAAGCCAATCCGCTTGAAGTACATTTTTTAGTTAGTTCACCTCCCATAACCGATCCCTGTTATTACGGAATGGATTTCCCGAGTCCCGATGAATTAATCGCCAATGTTTTTAATCGTGATATCGATGCCATAGCCAAAGATTTAGGAGTCGACAGCTTACACTATTTATCACCATTCGGATTGGTTGCGGCAGTCAAAGAGGCTAACGAATCGAAACTCGGCTACTGTACAGCATGTTTCACCGGCAATTATCCAGTTCCGGTAGAAACAGGGGTGGAAAAGGAAGAAAACGAAATTTATTAATGAAGATAACGGACGCGAAATTTCTACTTAGTGCTCCCCGTTTGGAAGACTGTCCGGATACGACATTTTCTGAAGTTTGTTTTACAGGTCGATCGAATGTTGGGAAGTCTTCCCTTATAAACGCATTAACTAACCGAAAAAAACTGGCAAAAACAAGCAATACACCCGGTAAAACGCAACTTATTAATTTTTTCAGTATTAATAATGACATGTTCTACCTGGTGGATTTGCCCGGGTACGGCTTTGCCAAAGTATCCCAAAAGAAGAAAGCCACCTGGGGTAAGGAAATGCAACGATATTTGTTGGAACGATCTCAGGTTAAAATGATCTTTCAACTTGT
>DATFMK010000072.1:0-2394 GCA_035267005.1 Balneolales bacterium | reverse complement strand
ATATGCAGATTTTAACGCGTAGTGATCTTATAAATGCAATTTCAAATACCAAAAATAAAGAATCTTAAAGGAGTATAACGGATGCAAGAACAACAGGATGAAAATCAAATAGATATCGAATTAACCGAAGAAGAAGCTATTGGAACTTATGCAAACCTGGTAATGATTACGCATTCGCCGTCTGAGTTTATTTTAGATTTCATCTCAATGATGCCGGGAGTGCCAAAAGCAAAAGTGGTTAAAAGAATGATCTTAACTCCGGATCATGCGAAACGTTTGATTAATGCACTGGGCGATAATATTAAAAGATATGAGGAGCAGTTCGGTGAAATTCAAACGGAAAGCAAACAGGATATTAACATGTCTTACCGGGGACCAATCCCTGAAGCATAGTAAAAAGGTGAATTCGATTTAACCCGATTTATTCACGTTAATAATAAACATAGCATGTATAATATTGTAAATTAATAGTTTATGTAAATTTAATTGATATTCAATTTTAAGGACGTTAATAAAGCTGCGAAATTTTCGCGTGCCCTGCATATTTTTAATTCGCCGTGGTCACGATAAAATTTCTTGGTGAATAATCGGGGTTAACGGTATTTTATAGTTGCTAAATTTATATAGAACAATATCAATATATAATAATCCCATGCTTCAGAATGAATACCGTTCATGACCCACGTCTATCGTCATAAATGATATTCCATTCCTCCTTTATTTTTTCGCCTTGATAAATAAGAAAATACCCACGATAAAGAAAAAGAGGTGAGGGGCGATGGCTGCGATTAGCGGAGGCATATCTCCTTGGTTTCCAAATGGCTCCGTCATTTTCATGAAGACGAGATAAATAAAGCTAATGGTTAATCCATAGGCAATATGAACCCCACGCCCGCCGCGTCTTCTTTCCGCTGCAAGAGCAACCCCAATCAAAATTACAACGATGATGGAAAAGGGATACGCCAATTTGCTGTAAAATTGAACTTTGGGTAAATCAATATTACCGGCACCACTTCGTTCAAGATTTTGGATATAATGAATAATCTCCGGATAAGTCAGCTGATAAACATCCGTTGTTGTACGTGCCAAATCCCGTGGGTAAATGTTTAAAGTGGTATCCCGTTTCGTAAAGTGTTTGGAAATGACGCCGTGTTCTGTATAAATACGCCGTTTACCCTGATACATCATCCACTGATGTTTCTTTTTCTTCCATTCCATACGGATTAAGTCGAGTGTTTCAACGATTTTATTATCTTTAAACCTGAAGAAACGCACATGATAGGCTGTTTGTCCCTTGGGATCGAAGTAATTGATCATTAAAATGGAATTCTTCGATTCCTGACGAAAGATCTGACTTTTGTCAATTCTTTGGGAGGGCTTATTCAGGTATTTATGCTCGAAATCGATACGTTTTACGTTCGATTTGGGTACAATAAATCCATCCAGATAACTTATGACTCCAGCGGCAAAAAAGGCGAACAATAAATAGGGTATAAGAAGCCGGTATAAACTTACTCCGGCAGCTTTTAATGCGACTATTTCGATCCGGTCGGCCATCTGGCCTGTGACCAAAAGACAGGCTATAAATACAGCTACGGGAGTTACCAGGCGAATGATTTCAGGTACATAATTCGCATAATAAACCGTAAGCACCTGCTCAATAGTCGCTCCATGATCGGTAAATTCATCACTGTTTTGTGAAAAATCGATGACCACAAAAATAAATATCAGTACGACCAGGACGAACACGGTTATCGTAAACAAACGGGATATGATGTATCTATCGATTTTATTCAACAAAATGCTCTACTTCTACCGCGTGAAAAAATGTTCTCGTTGTATTTTTATTAGGAGTAATATACCAATAATTCCAAGGACAATATTACCGAACCACATTGACCAAAAAGGAGTGATGTACATGCGATCGGCCAGTTTTTCTCCTTGTATCAAACTCAGCCAGTAAAATGTAAATGTAATGGCACAAATTAAAGCGGCATATCCTAAATTCCCTTTCCTGGTTAATAAGCCCAGGGGTGCTCCAATCAGTACAAAAATAATACATCCAAAGGGGATAGAAAGTTTTTTATGAACCTCGACTTTATATTCTGCTTTACGTTTTTGCCGCCATTCCAGATTTACGCCTAAGTTTTCAAAATTGATAATGGTTTGCCTGAGTTGTTCAATGCCATTTTGGGCAAGATCTTCTTCTTGCTTTAAATTTTTTACCTGATTTAAAACGACAAATTGTGTCTTTACGGGTGGTTTGACCGATGTTGAATCCTTTTTATAGTAATGAGAGAAATTAGTAGCGTTCTTCGATTTCTTAAAATTAATCGCTAAAGGTGAATTCGTCTTTTCAAAATTTGACCTTGCATTTTGTATTTGCCCTTTTAG
>DATFMK010000071.1:0-5812 GCA_035267005.1 Balneolales bacterium | reverse complement strand
GCGATAAATTGCAGATATCAAAGGTGTTCAGATTAATGATTTTAAAGCAAATCGTAAAAATTCTATCATGTCTGCGACAATTATACAAGATTGGATAAAATGAAGAATGGATAGTATCCTTATTTGTTTACTCGAAGCGATTTGGATTGCTGTTTCTCAACATCCCACTTTTTTTTCGGGAAACGGATAATGTTTTGTTCGCCTATACCTTCTAATGAGATGCTGTCAGACATCGGCTCTTCTACAGTGGGTTTATGATGCTCTTCTTTACTTGAAATTTTATTGATCTCAAAGGCATCAGTATGTTGCCGGTTAACCAGCGGCCGCTGTAGCATCTTTTCATAAAGATCGATGTATTGTTGGGCGGTGACCTGATGATTGAATGTAGTGGCGCTTTCGATCATTATTCTACGGATTTGTCTTTCTTTTTGGCGAGGGGACATCAGATAAAACTGCATGGCCTGATCAATGGCCCATGACATACCGCCTGAATCGAATGTTTTGAACAAAAACCCGTTTCCCTTATCTTTAGACACGTCCAAATGGGTGACCGTATCGTGAATGCCCCCAGTATCATGAGCCACCGGAAGGGCACCGTAGATGGTCCCGATCATCTGTGGAAGACCGCAGGGCTCAAAGCTCGAAGGCATCAACACAAAATCCGACGCCGCGTAGGCCTGGCGGGCCAAACGTTCATTAAAACCGCATATTGCCACGCGATCAAACAAATTATGGTATCGAACGATGTCTTTAAAATGTCTTTGAAATTCTCCGTCTGCCACAAAAACAATCTCAAGATTCTGTTTCCAATAACGGGCAACGACATCATACAGTATATCAGCCAGCAACTGGCATCCCTTTTGAGCCGGGTCCAGACGGGAAGGCCAAAAAAAGATGGGCGCTTGTGTGTCCTGAACCAAACCCAAGTTTTTTTGAAATATCAGTTTATTGGTCTTTTTCCCCAAAACATGGTTGGTTGCGGAATACATGCAAGGCTGAACCTCATCAATGGATGGGCCATAAGATGGGTCAGGAGCATTTAGAATCCCAAGAGCGCATCCCGCGTTACATTTGTTGGCCAGCTCTTGTTGCATGCAGCTTTTCACAAATCCGTGACGGCCTTCGACCATTTCTTTCAAAAATCTCGGGCTTACGGTATTTACAAAATGGGCGGCAAAAACACCGCTGGCAAGAAAATCTACAGGAATAAAGTTTCTGGTATTTTCGTAATTGGGGGGGAAATTTTCATAAAAAAGGTTCTGCCAGAACGAAGCGCCGTCAATGCCCCTGTCCTCGATTTCAGAAAGGGTGCATTTAACCGTATGGATGTTATGAATGGTAAACAGACAGGGGATACCCCGTTGTCTGGCCATGGCCGGAATCAGGCCGGTCGTCCAGTCATTGCAATGGATTAAATCCGGCTGAACTTTGGGAACAATGTTGTTTATAACCTCCCGCTGAAAGGCCAGCGAGATTTTAACGTTTTCAAATTCATCACCGGAATAGATATGATTGCGATAGAAAAAAGCCCTGTCCTCGGCCAGATGGATTCTTTCGTCCGGAACGCTGTTCCATATCGTGCTGAGTTCCTTTCTAACAAGTGGAGACAAATTACCGTTGAATATGGATCGATAATCCGGAAGTGCTACATGGACATCGGCGCCCTGATGGTACAGAGCGCTGATTAAGGCAGCCGAAACATCTGCAAGCCCTCCGGCTTTGGCATTCAAGCCGTCGGCATGTCGCCCCATGCCATCGGGGAGATAGGTGATTTCAGGGGTCACCATCAGAACCCGGGGGTTGGTTAATACATTGATCATGATCTTTTGCTCCTAATTTAGATCAATTTTATGTCCATTTTCCCCAATAAAGACGAGGTTGTTGAATTTCTGTTTAAAAATACCGAGTTTCTTTTGAAATACTTCCCTGCCAAATGGATAGATGGTTTTAAGGTCATTAGTGTCAATAAAGATCTGATAAAAATTACTACTATATTTATTTATAGTTTCGAGCAATTCGTAGGCGGAATTTCCATCAAAATCGCCCTCCAATTTTAAATGAAAACTGTCTCGGGTTTTATAAGAAAACATTTGGAAATTTGATGCCATTGTTAAACTCCTTAATAGAAGAACCTTTTTATTGTTCGATTAAGTTAAGAAGATTATTTTGAGTCCCGAAACAATTCAGACAGGTCTGTTCGTTTTGGGGGTCTTCTTCCCACTGCCCGTCAACCAGAAACTTGTATTCGTATCTTCCGGGAGGAATCTTCACACTCTTATTCCACATCCGATTTCCATTACTTTTCATGGGGTGTTTTTTTGCATTCCAATTATTAAAATCCCCCATCAGGATGACCTCTTTGGCATCGCTTGATTCAAATGAAAATGTCACCCTCCGACGTTTAATTTTCTGTTTTGAGTTGATCTTTTCCATATAAAACCTCCTAAAATAAGACTGATTGATTCAAAAATATGAATTAATTAAAAGGGAGCAAACCTTTCGCAGTCGTATGATCGATTGCAACTCTGTTTTCTTCAGAATAGTCGACTCCGGATTCTATTAGATCTTCTTTTGCTGATAGCTGAATATTTTGTATTGCCTGTAATAATACACAATCTTTATAACAATCTTCTTTGGGTTGATCGTGTCTGTGGCAAGTCTTGCACGGAGAAGAAATCATAAAAGGAACACGTCACTGCTTGTGAAAATAATTTAAGCCTGTTTTAATTTAAGGTCCTTCTCCAATTTGGTTGGAAAAGAGGGCTCAAGGAATCAATGGGAACTTGAGTCTTACTTTACTAAAATAATTCGGATATACAAGATGAGATGATTATTGGTATAATATGGGGTAAAACCCCGCATTATGAATAGGACGACAGGTATGTCTTAAGGTTGATTTTTTTGTTATGTATACCGATTTTCTTTCGAATATTGTTTCTATGAAAATCGATTGTACTGGTAGCCAAATTCATAATTTCTGCAATTTCCTTTGTGGTATTACCCTGTTTGATGAGATTAGTCACCTGAAGTTCTGTGGGAGAAAGTTTTATCAATTTAGAGGACAAGCCGTGTACAAAAGGAGAAACGATATCATTTAAATTTGATTCTATAATTCCGATATAGGCCCGTTGTTTTTCACCCAATTTTTTCATTTTTAATTTTTCCAGATATGGAAAGATCAACTCCCTGACATTCAACAACACCTTTTCTTCAAGCTCAATTTTATCTTCTTCCCTTTGCTTCAATAATACCTTTAATGCTGTATTTGCTTCTTCGAGACCAATTGTTTTTGCCTCCAATTCCATTCCTTTTTGTTTCAGGGCTTTCTCCGCTTTTTTTCGATTTGATATTTCCTTTCTTAATTCTTTGTTGGTTTTTATGAGTTCTGCAGTACGCTCCTTAACGCGTTTCTCCAACTCGTCGTGTGCCTTGCGCAAAGCCGTCTCACCTCGTTTCTTCTCCGTGATGTCTCGATTACTGGCGCGTCTTCCGAGAAAGCTGCCGTCATCACCGTAGACGGGTTGGCAAATATGAGCGATCCAGCGTTCATCGCCACTACGTGTTTTTATGCGAAATTCTATTGTTTGTGCATCCATACTCTCTATTTCATCTTTAAGATGCCGGCTGAGCAACTTATGGTCATCGGGATGGACCAACTTTTCGAGAAGCTTAGCATCTGTAAGGAATTCACTGGCACCGTAACCGGAGATGCGCTGACATGAAGGTGAAACATATTTATAAGTCCCATCAGGTGCGATCCAGGATTCCCAGTCGTAGGTGAAGTCAGCAACAGTGCGAAATCGCTGTTCGCTTTCTTTGAGGGCTTGTTCAGCTGCCATCCGTTCTGTAATGTTTCTAACATATTCGACAATACCGCTTGGATTCCCTTCCGCATCCAAAATAGGAAAAGAATACAACTCCAACCATCCGACGGATTGTCCTGATTCAACCAAAGGCACGATATCCATTTGCAGGCTGCCTTTCTCAAGAGCCCTTAAAGAAGGACAAATTTCACAACGTTCAGTTCTTCCGTGATAAAATTCATAACATTTCTTGCCCTTGAACGGCATCGCATGGGCGTACCATTTGATCATCGTATTATTGATCCGCAAAATATTTAAATCTTTGTCAAGAACAGAAATGCCGTCCTGTATGGCATCAAAGATATTCTGTAAAAACCTCTCACTTTTTCTCAATTTTTCGACGGCTTTTTTGTGGCGTGTGATATCAAAAAAAACACCGTTGACATACTGTATATCTCCCTTTTTATCGCAAACGATGTGTCCTCTTTCTTGTATCCAACGCATATCCTCAGTTTTTGATCTAATCCTGTATTCTCTTAAATAAGATTTGTCTGTTTTTAGAGCCTCAATAAAGCGTACTCTGGCAGCTTCAAAATCTTCCTCGATGATTATATCGGACCATTTCATTTTCCGAGCGTTAAATTCATCAGCATCATAGCCAGTCAATAATTCAATCTTTCGATCAAAGAATTCAACAGACCAGTCTTTATATCCTTTATATACAATACTTGGGAGATTATTTACCAACAGTCTGTATTTTTTCTCACTTTCCCGAAGCGCCTCCTCAGCTTGTTTGCGATCAGTGACGTCCCAAACAGTTGATATCATCAAATGTTTATCAGGGATCGGTATATTTTTCGAGGTAATGAAAGATGTTTTGCCCCCTTTACGGACAATCGGCACATCTATCCAATACATGCGCTCCGGCTCACCACTGGCACAATCGTCTAACACCCTCTTCTTAATCTCTTCCCTAAATTCCGGTTCCTCGTAAACAGCATCCCAAAAAGCGTCCGGATCTGAAAGTGCCTCTCTTGTTGTTTGGTAGTAATTGGGAAAGTTGTCGTTCATATATTCAAATTTAACAGCAGGATCAACAGAGTTCACAGCTATACCAATAGGAAGATTGTCCATGACAGACTTAATAAAGACTTCTCTATCCCTCAACGCTTCCTCTGCCAATTTGCCTTCAGCTGCCTCTGCCTCTAACTTTTTGATTCTCTGTTCCAGTTCTTCATAGGTTGCTTTTTTGGACATTACAAAATCCTCCACTAAAAAACGAAAAGGCTCATACTTTAGTCTATCTAAGTACTAAACATAAGCATTCACATATTATATCGGGTGTAATTCCTGAATCTGCCAAATATTATATATAATTTATGTGATATTATAAAATCATAGAGCAATTAATATTAAACAGAAAATAAATCAGCTCAGAAAAGGTATCAATAAGACATGAAGTTCGATGGAAGAGATGATATTTAGCAATTAAATTTTAAATATCACAGAATGGATGGTATTTTCAATTTTTTTGATCTATGGAATAGTATGTTGATCTGATTGAGTAATAGGTCACTTTTTAAAGGAATAGGGGTTTTCCACTCACTTTTGAAGATAATCTTTGACCTTTGATATCTTGCAAGAAAGGCAGATATCTAATAATTCCAAACCCATGTGATACTAACAACCTATCTATAACTCAGTTTCAATTTTTTAATGAAAACCTGGTCATTTCCTATACACTATATATTGTATACCCCTGTTTTGATCCAAGCCGGTTTTAAATTTACGATGCACCGCCATTTTATTTCCCATTTAATTCAGTGACGATGATTATCCAATCTCTTTTACCCTGACGAATATTCATATAACCATCAAAAATATGAAAATATCATTCGCCTCGAAAACCTTTGATAAGTCTGACTGATCGGAGGTTGATCCTGATTGTATATAACTGCGATTGATCGCATGGTTTTTCAATTAAAATATGTTGATTTTCCAAGATACAT
>DATFMK010000070.1:0-3985 GCA_035267005.1 Balneolales bacterium | reverse complement strand
GTACCAGCCGAAAAGATGGGGTTAATATACTAAAAAGCGTTTGATGGATTATTTGCCAAAACCTATACATTTAATCAGAATTCCAGAATCGCCCCTTCTACGTTGTCATTCCGAAGCTTGTCGAGGAATCTAACAGCGGATAGAAGTTTTTAAATGGTTTCTTCCCATGCGAAAGTTAATGAGCGTTGATAGATTCCTCCATTCCGTCGGACTGACAATGTAAAGTGGTGTGTAGTCGGTACCAGCCAAAAAGATGGGGATAATATACTAAAAAGCGTTTGATGGATTATTTGTCAAAACCTATACATTCAACCTGGGAATTCCAGAATCGACTCTCCTGCGTTGTCATTGCGAAGCTTGTCGAGGAATCTAACAGCGGATAGAAGTCTTTAAATGATTTTTTTCCATGCAAAAGTTGATGAGCGTTGATAGATTCCTCCGCTGTGGTCGGAATGACAATGTGGGTAGACATTTTAAAATTAGCAGAATCTGTTACTTGCATATAAAACTGGTTTTATTAATTTAATAAAACGATAAAATGCTAAGTTGTTGAGGATTATACATGAAGAAATCAGTATTCATATCCATCCTTATTTTATTCCCAATCGGAGTATTTGCACAATCCCAAAATTTTATTTCCACTCCTTTACAGGCCGCTTATGAAAATGAGTCATTTTTTTATCAACCCAATCAATTTGCCCCGATTGATGTCGGTCCGTTAGCGAATATCGAGCCGGGTTTTCGAACGGATAATCCACTAAATCAATTGGCTCAGAATCCGGCCTGGCAGCCCAAATTAAACGGGCATGATTTATATGCTTATATACATGTTCGAAGCCGGAATAGGTATAAGTCTTTTAACAATCCGCCTACTTATAATCCTTGTCCGTATTGTATTTATCCTTTAAACAATATCTGGGGACCAGTACCATATCCCAACAAACCTAATCTGTACTCAAATGCTAATGGACACCGTTTAAACCAGAATCCTTTTTTGAATGTCGCAATTATAGGTTATCCTTTTAAAAATAAAGACATCTTTGCGGGGATTACCTATCAGGGTATGTTCTCGAAAGAAGATTATTATGCTTATCCATCTTTTACCTACCCACAAGGAACAACATCGGATTATGCTTCTACAGGTTCAGCTAATATGATCTCCATATTTCAAAAAAGTAAGTTGAGGCAGACAGGACATTTTGTTACTCTTTATGGTGGATATAAACTTTCGAAGCATGCTGTTATTGGACTTCGAATCAGTGCCGCTATTTTTCAACGGAATGGCGGATATGGGAATCCGAATAAAAACTCAAATAATGGAAGTTTGATTTATACTTTTAAAGCTCCAGCTGTGAATCAAATAAATGCTAATTTGTCAAATTTATATACGGAGCAACGAACACAACATTACCACCATTTGAATATTGATTTAGGTGGACGCTACAAGATCAATCAGCGTTTAACCGGTATGGTTCATTTAGGTTATTTGATTGGGAGCGGAGATGAAAATTTAAATTCCTCTACTCCGTCTTATTCCGAAACCGGGACGAAGAATACCGGATCTTATTATTCACTGACGCAAAGTGTTACAACGGCGGTTTATCAATGGAATAACAGCGGACATACTTTTAATGGAGGATGGGCGCTGCAATACAATATGCCTGATGTGGGTCAGTTAAGTTTATTTTATAGTACTTATGCTAATCACACCGGTTTTACTCCCAATGCCCAATCACTATATTCTTTTCAGAGATATACACAAAATGCGACTGTAAACAATGCTTCGGAAGTTTCAACAACACAACGAAAACAATTTCAAACCGGTGGCGGTAGCGAAAACGGATGGTCAAATAACGTCGGACTTTTTTATAAAGGATCGTTTTTTCGTAACCTGACCATCGAGACTGGTGTACAATACGAACATTACAGTCATAATATGCATTCGCTCGATGCTACAAACTGGACGCTACAAACATTCGATCAAATAGTTGATACAACCGGTAAAATCCGGAATTTGAATCAATCAAATAATTATCAGCAACAGGTTAATTGGAAAGACCACTTGCGCGAACACCGTTTCCAAATTCCTTTTATCGCACAGATTCGCTTGTTTAACCGGGTTGAGATCTGGGGCGGATTTAACGAGCAGATCGAAAGCATAAAAGCGAAAGACAATTTAATCAGTCCCAATCCACAACCTTATTTTGGTAACTATCCAAATCATACCACAAATTTGACAGTGATACCTGATTCAAATGCACCCACACCAGGCTATAATTATAACTACCAATCCAAACGTTACCGGTTTACGTTACTTTCCGGGGTTAATTTTGATGTGACCAACAACGTCATTCTTCATTTCATGGCCTTGCCGTTAGATCACCAATACAATTTCAACCGGATTTATCAGACAAACGGGTTAATCTGGCAGGCCGGGATTAGTATTTATCCGTAATAATAGGAAGTCATGAATTATCAAAGATTTAACTGAATAATTTTGGCCTGATTTTGTAGTAAGATAAAAGCTTTCTTAATTCACTGCGGCTGAAAGGCTTGATAGAGTCTGTCGATATCCGATTCGTTGCCTTTTAAAATCAAAATCCAAAGAATATTGAATTTGATTTCCAACCGGTTGTCATCGAGTTTACGGACATTTTTAATCCTTTGATTGATCGGTTTTTGATTGAAAAAAAGACCTTGATTGGAAATGGTCACCTGTCGTTTCCCACTATAAATGAAAAGCGTATAAATGTAGTATATAACACCGATGATTAAAAAATAATCGAGAGAGATGATGATATGATTGGCAAAGTCATAAACGACGAAAAGGACGGAACCAATTGTTAAAATCAAATAGATGATAGGAAAGCGAATCGTATACTGGCCAACGAATTCAATGGATGATTTCGGAGTAACTTCCTCCATATAACTTAAATTCCTTTAGATTAATAATATTTATATTTGAGTCCTGTTTTCTAATATAACCCAATTCATGGGATCAAAAGTTACCTTTTGATTCCATTGATTTCAAGAAGACTTTGTCGAACAGACTTTTCGACCAATATGGCATATAACGTAACACAAACTGCATTCTTGGAAGGCAATGCAAAACCAGGGATTTTGTTCAAGATTAAAACTTGAACGACTTCGAAACCGCAGCATCCCGAAATGCTTTCGGGATTCGAGGATTTCAAAGTCTTGAAAATGCAGATATTGGGTAAAAGAACGGTTTTGCATAGACTTCTCTTGCATGATTGGGAATCATCCAGCAAAGTTACTGTCTCGAAAAAACTTAAGATTGGTTAGCCCGAATTAATCACTTAAACCACAAGAATCAATATATAACGATATGAAAAAACAATATCTTGTAAATAATAATATTCTCCTCAAATTTCGCAGCTCTTTTTAATGTCCTTAAAATTAAACATCGGTTCATATTTTATAAGTCACTTATTTTACAATGTGATAAGTATTACTTCTTATTGGTTATGTGTATACTTCGAGTTAATACTTACTTACAGAATATATCATTTTATAAATCTTCCGAGTTTAATTAACATGAGTTCTGGATAATCATGAATTATTAACTCTATACCTACCCTCATCGATGTTTGTAAGATCTCTCACCCAAAAAACGGGTTCGAGATGACGCCTTTGAGGGATGTTTTTTAAACCTCAACATCATCTTAGCCCATTCGCGTCATTTCGATTGGAGGTGAGTAGTGAGGCGGCAATCTCCTGCCGTTGTTAGGGCTTATGGCTGTGGTTACGGAAGGGGATCGCCCCGAAAGCATGCGGGATTCCTAAAGTCACTTCGGCAAAAAGCGCCTCGCGATGACACTCATGATGTTTGTATACTCGCTACATACTCGTTCCCAACGTCCTCGTTGGGAATGCTAACTTTGAAACTCTGTTTCAACTCAATTGGATTATCAAAGATTCTAAAGCAAATCTAATCATTCGTTTCGTTTTAAAGTGGAAGCAG
>DATFMK010000069.1:0-2589 GCA_035267005.1 Balneolales bacterium | reverse complement strand
AAAAAAGTTGTTTAGCTCCTCTCTTGATTTAACCTGCTTCAGGAAATCACCGCTTAATAAATCTTCTTTCTTCATTTCTGTGTAAATTTAAATTACTAAAGTTTTACATTTTCTAAATTGCTTATGTTAAGACAGATAAGTTAATAAAAAATAGTATGCCCATTCGTGTAAGACCTTAACTAAGCTAAATGACATGCCAAATTTCAAATTTATTTAGTTCTACTTTAGCACATTTGAAAAATCCACCTGTTTTTACCCTTAAATCCCTGAAGGGAACAGGTAGATTTTTCTGTTTGCACCCTTTAGGGCGGGGTAAATAAAAAGAAAAATTGATTTCCAATATTAATCTGTTAAAGTAGAATTAGGAATATTCTAAAATTTATTGTTGGAAAAATAGAATTTACTTGTCTAACCTGAATTATTCATAAAAAAGGGGAGTTTGTTCCCTAAAAATAACTGAAGTATCAGTATTTTTAGGGTGTACAACAACAAACATCCCGTAGCAATGATAAAAAATAAATTTGAGAACAACCAAAAAACATTAGACCTTTTTCCTCTCGGAGACAAAAAGATAGAATTGAGCTATAGCGGAGAACAAATCAGTAGCGATGGAGGATTACTCCTATTACGTGAAGTGGAAAATCAAATTGGGCTCATCGATGGTTTAAGTTCTTTTATTACAGATACAAGAGATTCCCGTTACATTGACCATACCATAAGAGAGCTTATCACCCAGCGTGTTTTTCAGATTGCGGCAGGTTATGAAGATTGCAATGACTGTAACGATTTACGTGGGGACATGGTCTTTAAAACCTGCGCCGGACGGCTTCCGCAAACCGGTAGCGATTTAGCTTCCCAACCCACAATGAGCAGGCTGGAAAATGCAATTGGGCCAAGAGATTTAATTCGAATGGGAAAATATTTTCTGGATGATTTTGTGTCTTCATATACAAGCGCCCCAGGGGTAATTGTCATCGATTGTGATGATACCAACAATGATACTTACGGCGGGCAACAACTTACTTTGTTTAACCATTATTACCACGGCCATTGTTATATGCCCCTGCACATTTATGAAGGATTATCGGGAAAACTGATTACTACCATTCTGAAACCTGGCCGTAGGAACAAACAAAATAACGTGGCCTCGCTGCTCAAAAAAATAGTCCGGCACCTGCGCAAGCAGTGGCCAGGTACGATGATCATCGTCAGGGGCGACAGTCATTTTGCATCGAAGGATTTTATGCAGTGGAGTGCCGGCCAGCCCCGGACGGGTTACATCACCGGGCTTTCAGGCAATAAAAAACTCCATGAGCTGGCTACTACTACCATAGAAAGTGCACAGCGGGAATTTAAGCAATACGGTAAACCCGTGAAGCGCTATCATAGTTTTATGTACCAGGCCGGAAGTTGGGAAACCTCACAAAAAGTAGTGGTAAAGGTCGAAGTGTCATCCCTGGGCACCAACATACGTTATATTGTTACCAACCTGGTCCAAATCAGGGCAAAAGAACTTTACGAAAAAGGCTATTGTGCCCGCGGTGCTATGGAACTGAGGATTAAAGAACACAAATTGTATCTGAAATCCGACCGCTCGTCCTGCAATAGTTTTTATGCCAATCAGTTCAGGTTGTTCCTGCACTCAATAGCCTATGTGCTTTTGCACACCATGCAAAAACAACTCTTCAAAGGGACTGAATATGCGAATGCAACTTTCAAGACCATCCAAAACAAAGTTATTAAAACTGCTGCCTGGGTAAAAGAGATGAAAACCAAAATAAAAGTTGAATTTCCAAAATCATGTGCCACAAAACAAGTGCAGGTCAAAGCATTTGAGATGCTATGTTTACTAAGGGTTTAGCCTGTATTAATTGTCAGTGATATTCGAATAAAATAACGAACGGCAGGTAGGCTGTAAGGGAGAACTATGCCGTATTTCCAGAAAAAACCACTGGAAACAAGACATTGAAATGTTTTTGACCGCAAAAAACTAACGGTCAAAAAAAGAAAAACACGCTATCCTGCCTCAGGTTCCAAAATATCGGAAAAGATTTTTGAGGAAATATTGCGATATTTGGGTTTATGAATTAATCAGGCTAAATTTTTAAACCTGTTATAATCTTTTGTCGGCTAAAAACTTGACTTTTAAATCTGTTTTTCATAATTTGTATAATATTTCGTATGAAATACCTCAATTATCAACTACTTATGAAAAAAAGAAACCAATTTCACCCAATTGCCAAAGCAAAGAAATTCTTTAAAAACTTATGGAATTTGAAAATTGCCCCCAACAACGTTTTTGAAAATGCACAAAATGTAAGGCTAACTATACTACCCGTTCAAAATAAATCCAATAAGTCATAATATTATAAATTCATAAAACTTGAATCAATTCACACAATAGTAAGTAAAATGAAATGCTTTTTTAAAGCGAAACCAACCAGCGAAATGGAGGGAGAATTGGAAGGGAAGTAGAAACGAGGCAGGATGCACAAAGTTGCATCCTGCTTTTTACGGATGAGCAAAAACAGAAAGATAAAAACAAGACACAGAGACATAAATTAGGTTATTCATTTCAAACCTTTTAAC
>DATFMK010000068.1:0-2214 GCA_035267005.1 Balneolales bacterium | reverse complement strand
TTTAATTTTATTTAAGTAAAATCTTAATTGACTTAGAAAAAAACGTTAATTTTTTATTGCATTTCTCAAAATTATTAAGTAATACGAAAATAATAATAGTAAAGAGGTTGAAAACGAGAGGGGTGAAATTAACTATTAAATCATATATATATATGCGGCATGTTATTAATGATTATAGGTTTAATTTCATGTGATCAGATTTCAGGGGTTAAAAAGAATATCAAAGCTGTTCGCTCAACGACTACAGGAATTTTTACGAAGAATTATTTAAGTGGTCAAAGTATTACTTCAAATGCTTTCTCTTATGATATAAATCCAGGGTTATCCAGTGTAATTAGAGATAGAATTTGCCTATTTTTTACAGATATTGAAAATGGGAATTTGCTATGAAAACAAGAATGATTTACCTATTTTTGATAATTCTGGCCATTGCATCTTTCGCATCTTGCCAGAATAATGGACTCTCCGATCTGCGTCAAATTCAGGGATTTCCTAATAAAGTCGGGGATTCGTGGACGTATGCATATACTGATACGGCTTACGGACACCGGGAAGGCGGATATTCACTTATTACCGATACCCTGAAATTATCTATAGTCGAATCTAAAAATGGGGTAACTATCTGGCAAACCATTTGGCCAAAACAATTTCGCCAGCCTTCATACAGAAATGATAGTGCGTTAGTACGAATTTCGGGTGATTCGGTCAAAGTCTCTTATTTAGAAGGATATGCGGGGTTTCTAAATAGTTTATACATATTTCCGTTGGAAACAGGGAATAGTTGGAGTATTTATGCGGATAGCAGCCATGTGGCATCAAAAGGTTCCCTAAGTGTTCCTGCAGGGTCATTTGATAATGTATATCGAATATCCACCGGGGGCGGAGGAGTCAATGCGTTTTTTGCGCAGGATGCCTGGTTTAAACCCGGTGTTGGTATCATTCAGGTAACCCACTATGAGTTTAACAATCCGGGAACGTATACCTTAAAACTTATCGATTACCATTTGAAGTAAGATTCGGTATGGCCATAGCACTTATGAAAAAAGCAGTTTCGTATGAAAACAAGAATGATTTACCTATTTTTGATAAATCTGGCCATTGCATCTTTCGCATCTTGCCAGAATAACGGACTCTCCGATCTGCGTCAAATTCAGGGATTTCCTAATAAAGTTGGGGATTCATGGGCTTATTTAGTGTCCGATACAGCATATGCTTATGGTAAACATCAGGGAACCAATCAAACTACAGATACTCTAAGGGTTTCTGTAATAGGATCAACGCATTTGCCAGATGGCACTCAAGCTGCTATCTGGCGAACGGCTTGGCCACCGGAATTGGCTTTTTCTTCTCCTCCGTGGAATGTTGACACTACTTATGTTTGGATTTCAGCAGACACGGTCAATATGTCTTCCGGTATGGAACCCGTTCTTCATCCACCTAAGTCAATGAAAGATATACCGATAACAAGTAAATTTATTTTTCCTGTTCAAACCGGACAAACCTGGAATATTGGTCCTGACAGCAGCCGAGTCGTATCTGTAAGCTCATTACAAGTTCCGGCTGGAACATTTGATAACGTATATCAAATTCTCAGAAACGAATCTTATTTTAATTTTTACCTTACGGAACATGATTGGTTAAAACCGGGTATTGGTTTGTTACAAAAAATGATAGCTTTTAATGGTACTTTTTACACCTGGAAATTGATTAGTTATCATGTTAAATGAAAATAATCGATTAGATTAAAAATGTTAAAAATTTAAATTGTGCAAATTTATTACGACTCTGTTTTTGAAATTTGAGTTAATTAAAAAAAGACCTGGTAGGTTTAAAAAACCTACCAGGTCTGCGCTAATTGATGTAGTAATTTCAAAATCGTGAGAATTTTCAGAGTGGATCTTTTAAAGGTTTATAACATCCTATTAAAGGCTCTGAGCATTGTTTCATTTAAATTGGAAGGAATGCTTTGGGGTTGAAAACCACAGTTTGTAAGCTGTGCCAACGCATTGGTTGGATTCTGAATCAAGTTAAGCCTGCCCCGACGTTTTTTCGGGGAATGACGTCGTTTGTGGGTTCGGTTTGGGGTTGGAGATTATTTAAAAGCTTCCAGCCGTTCTCCATCGTCACCCACCGACGTCATTCCGGGCTCCGACCCGGAATCTTCTAGTTAGAGGCTTTGAGCGTTGTACTCATTATAATTGGAAGGAATGCTTT
>DATFMK010000067.1:0-5027 GCA_035267005.1 Balneolales bacterium | reverse complement strand
TCAAAAAACTACAGAAAGAGGGTATACGGATTGATGGAATTGGTATGCAAGGACATTGGTCTCTACACAGCCCGGCAGTAAGTCAGATTGAAGCAAGCATCAAAGCATTTTCAAAACTCGGAGTCAATGTCATGATTTCCGAACTGGATATCAGTGTGTTGCCCATTCCAAAGCATCATGATAATCCGCCGTCGTCGATTCGCCATAGTCATAATCCCAAATTAGATCCATATAAAAATGGTCTTCCGGTTTCGGTGAAACAGGCACTCGCTACTCGTTATGCTAATCTATTCCGGTTATTTGAAAAATATCATAATGATATCACGCGCGTAACCTTTTGGGGATTAAACGATAAAGAAAGCTGGAAAAATAACTTCCCGGTATTCGGAAGAACCGATTATCCTTTATTGTTTAATAGGGAGAACCAACCTAAAAAAGCATTTTATGCGGTATTGAAAACAGTACAAAATTAAGATCACAGGGAAATTAAAATAAGGGAAGGCTATGCAAAACCAGGGCTTTTGTTCAACATCAAAGACTGAGCAACTTCGAAACTGAAGCATCCCGAATGCTTTCGGGATTCGATGATTTTGAAGTCGCGAAAATGCAGAAATTGGGTAAAAGAACGGTTTTGCATAGCCTTCGAAGGAGGATGTCAATATCATGGGAAAAAACAAGAAAAGTTTAATGATCTCTGTGTCAATCTTTATGAGAAAGATATTATTCTTTGCCGGATTTTTAATGTTCGCATTGCCATCTTTTGCAAAATTTTCCAGGGATCATCATCAGAAAATTTATACCCGAAAAGATAGTTCAAGGAATGATGGTGCGGGAGCTTATGCGACGGGACGTTATCGTGACTTATTCAAGGAATTGGGATATTCTCAGAATCAAATAGATTCTCGAATCAATGGAGCGTTTAATCAGCTGTTTTTCGGAAAAAAAGATCAACGTGTTTATTTTCAGGATGGAGAAAATGCTAACGGTCCATTAGCTTATGTAACTGACGTTTTTCACCATGATGTGCGTACCGAAGGAATGTCGTACGGCATGATGATCGCTGTCCAAATGAATAAGAAAAGAGTATTTGATGCCATCTGGAATTGGGCTATGACTTACATGTATATCCGTTCTCCAAAAGAACCGGCCCAAGGCTATTTTCGATGGTCGATGAAACCTGACGGAACTCCAAATTCGGAGACACCCGCTCCTGATGGGGAAGAATATTTTGTGATGGCACTTTATTTCGCGTCAGGAAGATGGGGAAATGGAAGGGGGATTTATAATTATCAACATTGGGCAAACAAAATTCTAACGGCTATTCGTCATCATCCAATAAAGACAGGTATGACGAAATTCGGGAAACGCACCATTCATAATATGGTCAATGACAAAGCCAAATTGATTCGCTTTGTACCGGGAACAGATCGAAATAATTTTACCGATCCATCGTACATGCTACCAGCATTTTATGAACTTTGGGCACGATGGGGACCCAAAAGGGATAGGAAATTTTGGAAGAAGGCAGCCGATTCGAGTCGTGTACTCTTCCTGAAAACGACCAATCCTAAAACCGGATTACCACCCGATTACGCCAATTTCGATGGATCACCTCATGTCATCAAAAAATTCAAATATTCTTATATTTTCTCTTCTGATGCTTGGCGGACACAAAGTAATTGGGCGGTAGATTGGTCGTGGTGGCATAAAGATCCGAAAGAACAAATATTAAGTAACCGGCTACAATCGTTCTTCGCATCCCAGGGTATGGAAACGTACGGAGATCAATACACTTTGGATGGAAAAAAGCTTGGTCACCGGCATGCTGCCGGATTGGTCGCGACAAATGCCGTAGCAAGCTTAGCTGCAACAGGCTCATTAGCTCCCAAATTTGTAAAAGCTTTGTGGAATACCCCTGTTCCACAAAAAAAAGTTGCGAGATATTATGACGGATTGCTTTACATGATGAGTTTTCTCTATTGCAGTGGCCGATACAGGATCTGGACGCCTCAAAATTTTTAGCAAGTGGACGGTACGATTAAGGTCATTATTTAGTAAAAACCTAAAATCCGCAGGCGATATATAAAAAGAGCCAAAAAAGGGGCTAAATAATTTGTATTCAGGCTTTTTTGGCTCGTAATAATTCACTTATTTAGGTGTAATCAATAACTCTAATTAAGTGTGTTGTGTATATTACAAAATCATCAGAAAAGATCACACCCTTTGGGGGACTTAATTTTTGTGTAGCCCAATTTAAAAAGAGCGGGCTGGCCGAACTGATTGACCGGCACCTGGGCCGGCGAGTGCAAACGAGCGGGTTTTCCTATAGTGAGATCATGACCAATCTGATGACGGTTTTCCTGGCCGGCGGAGACTGCGCCGAAGATCTCAGTGAGCATCTGCGTGGGCCGGCCGGTCCCATCAAGGGGCTCCGGCTGTGTAGTGCGGACACGCTATTGCGAGCGGTCAAAGAACTCAGTGGCGAGCCGATCGAA
This sequence comes from Balneolales bacterium, assembly GCA_035267005.1. Classification (GTDB taxonomy): domain Bacteria; phylum Bacteroidota; class Rhodothermia; order Balneolales; family DATFMH01; genus DATFMH01. Next base: position 2,532 of record DATFMK010000067.1, on the reverse strand, counting down.
CGGGTTCATCCCCAAAGCGGGATTTCCCACCCTTTTGCCCTGAATGAGTTGCTCAACGACTTGCTGATCAAAGCCCTGCGGGTGATCGGCCAGATTACCAGCCAGTCCCGTTATGATTTGGACTATGACAATCAAGTGATCTCCACCGAGAAGTGGGATGGAGCAACAAATCGGTCAGCTTGGCCCGCAGGCATGGACGCCGATCCGCCTGGGGTGGCAAAAAATGGAAGTGGCCGAGTTGCCCTGGAACCCTTTTGGGGGAACCAAGACCTATCGGCTGATCATCACCCGGATGAAGCGGAAAGATCGACAGGCGGATCTGTTCAGCGGGAAGGCCTACACCTGGCGGGCGATTCTGAGCAATGACTCCGAGGCTACCCCGAAGCAGATCGTCGCCTTCTACAACAAACGCGGAACGGCCGAACGGCTCTTCGACGAGATGGGCAACGATTTTGGCTGGAAAAAACTCCCCTGTTCCTTTTTGTCCGAAAACACCGCCTTTATGATTCTCACCGGGATCATCGCCAACTTCTATCATTATCTGATCGAGCTTTACTCCGAACACCTGGGCTGGATAAAACCGACCTATCGAATCAAAAAATTTATCTTCCGTTTTATCACTGTTCCGGCCAAATGGATCCGTTCGGGACGCCGAGATATTCTCAAGCTTTATACCGAGAAGGATTATGCTTGTCTGTTGGAATAGATAAGCGGTTTCTCTGCCCCATTATACCATAGGTAATGCGGAACGTTCCATGGGAAGGGTATATCCGGGATGAGCTGAACAGGGACTCAAAAACCGATATTCGGTCCTTCAAAGGGGAGCATGGTCCATTAAAACGGAATATATTCCAATCGTTTTTATCTTTGCAATGAATTTGAATCAAAATTATTACCTGTAGTCCAGCTATCAATCGCAAATAAAATCCTTGCGGATTTTAGGTAATAGTAAATCTATTCAAGATATACGGTAAGGTTACTGCTGATAATCTGATTAATGTGAATTCGAAATAAAAGTATGTGATTGAAATTGTTTTTTTTTATCCTTCTGAACGGTTCCAGGATCTCTAAGGTCAAAAGGGGGCCGAGATGACGCCTTTAATTTAATTCAGATGCCAATTACCACGTATCAAAGCGTCATTTCGAACGAATGGGAGAAATCTTCAAAGTAGAATAATTATTTCAAAACGTTGTTTTAAAAAGGCTTTTATCCCGATCTCGATTCACTCAAGGAAAAATGTCCGTTAGAATTGTGTAGTTATTAGGAGGAGATTAATACTAAAAAATTTATCAAAAAAAAGCAGGTATGATCATGATAACATCATACCTGCTTTTAGCTCAACACATTAATGTATTAGTAACCCTGATTTTGCTTTAGCTTTCCGTCACTCAGGGAGATATCATTTTCAGGTAATGGGAATACTTCATTGACTCCCGCCTTATAGTTTTTCCCTTTGGTCGTATTATATTTTTGTGCATAAGCGTGGAATACCGACGCGGCACGTCCTGTTCGAACTAAGTCGAAGAAGCGTTCGTGTTCGAGGGCGTATTCATCCCGTTCTTCATGCCATATTATTTTTCTCAGGGAATCTTTATTCGTTTCCGTGATATCAGGCAATACATTGGGATTTCCCTGACGTGCACGGGCGCGAACTTTATTGAGAGCCGTTAATGCGGCCTGTGTATGCCCGTCTTCATTAGCTGCTTCCGCATACCAAAGCAGGACTTTACCAAGACGCATTAATACTTCATCTCTGCCCGAGCTTTGCGCACTGCCATTTGGCGGAAATTCATCTTTAGGCAAGTAGGCCTTTCTGTTCATGTAGCCTGTCGGACTATTACCTACATCCGCGACCTGACCGTCAGAAAGGGTGTCACCATTCGCGTAAATGGTCTCTTTCTCCCTTGGATCACCTTTGGCAAATGAGCTCGCCAGATCTTGCGTCGGGCAAACAAAGCCCCAGCCGTACATAGCACGACTACCGTGTGCAACTGTTGCTCTGTTTGTGACGTCGTATGAAGTACTGTACACATAATTTACTTCAAAGATCGAACCGGAACCATGTTGACCGGATAACCGGAACATGTTTAAGTAATTAGGATCGAGACTGTACTGACCGGAATCGATCACTTTCTTAAACCATTTTTCAGCTTCAGTATATTTATGCATGTAGAGATAGACTTTCCCAAGATAGGAATCGGCAGCCCCTTTAGTGGCACGTCCCATATCATTAGTTGGATATTGACTTTTCAACGGTAATACCTGGTCAGCCGCCTGAAAATCTTTAATGATCTGCTGATAGACCTGATCTTTTGTTGCTCTTGCTTGGGTGTAGCTTGTTAGCTCAGACTTCAGGATTAAAGGAACACCTCCGAACAATTTAACTAGTTGGAAGTAATAATAACCTCTGAGGAAATGAGCTTCGCCAAGTAAACGGGCTTTTAAATTGGAGTCCATTTTAATGGCAGGAACATTATCTAACACGAGGTTTGCCCGGTGAACGCCAACGTATAAATCGGACCAGGCTTCTT
>DATFMK010000066.1:0-2404 GCA_035267005.1 Balneolales bacterium | reverse complement strand
GACCCTGTTAAATAATTCAATACATTCGATTCGTCCTGAGATCCACCTGATCCTTTGTTGTGCTAGACTTCACATAGAACCAGAAGCAAAAAGAAAAATAAAAAGTCTTCTTCAGACAGATTTAGATTGGACATACTTAATTAAAACAGCAAATGAGCATCGCGTGCTCCCGTTAATTTATAAAAATCTAGCTGACAATTTTAATGAATTTGTTCCCCCACCTACTTTAGATCATCTTCGCAATTGGTTTCACATCAATACAATACATAACAAGTTACTGACAAGAGCACTGTTAGATCTTCTAGAATCGTTTAAAAAATTGAAGATACCCTGCATAGTTTTTAAGGGCCCCATGTCTGCTGCTAGGATATACAATGATATTACCTTACGGCAATTCAATGATTTAGATGTGATTGTAGACGAAAAGGATTACGATCGTAGCCAGGAAAATTTAGCAAGAATTGGCTATAAAAAAACGAGTGACTTTGGATTTGAAAGTGGTTTTCAGCATGAGTCCAGTAGAATTAATATAGACATACACCGAAAATTTGATGACCATGGACTATTTTCCCAATTTAATTTCATTCAACTCTTAAACCGTCTGGAACCTATAGATATACAAAACCATAAATTATCAACCCTATCCGCGCAGGACACGCTGTTAAATCTGTGTATTAATTTTGCCAAGGATTTGTTTATTAACAAGACTAAACTTGCTCAGATTTGTGATATTGCGAACCTGATAGATCTCCATCCCAATTGGGATTGGGCTGCTGTCATTAAACGGGCTGGTAGTTGTGGGACTAAGCGAATCTTTTTTCTCTGTCTTTCACTATCCAATCAACTGCTTGGTACCAAACTTCCTATGGAAGTTATGCAAAAAATTGACACGCATACTAAATTGAAATCCCTTGTCCCTGAAGTATACGATAGATTGATGAATTTGCTTTGCGGCAGGTGTCAGTTCCTTGAGCGTCGTCGAGGGTACCTTGCGGATAGACTACTCTTTCTCAAACTGAAAGAACGCTGGCGTGACAGACTTCCAACTTACTACCACATACCTAAATACTGCATTCGGTATTATTTTAAAAAAATATTAATAGAATTTCCAAAAATAATTACACCGGTGATTTTTCGAAAGGTTTAGTATTAATTTACAGGTCGTTGTGTTTATTTCCTTTTGAAAAACCGGGTCCTTTCGAAAAGCATCATCGCCACAATTAATCCTGAGATCATTGCATATCTTTGCAAGATTATCCCCTCTTTTAATTTCAATCGAGTTCTATAAATTTGTTGGAAATGCCTGACGTGCATAATATGCGATTTTGTCTTGTAATTGTTGTTTTTTATCCAGAAATAGCAACCGGTGTAAATCATATATGATTAATTGAGAATGATTAAATTTGGTTCGTTTTTTAACATTTTTGATGTATAAAGACATCCAAAAAAGACCCTTTTGGAAATTTCATGGAACAGAAGCAAAATCAGTTTTGGCAAACAAAAGCCCTGAAAGAAATGACGAAGTTTGAATGGGAAGCTCTCTGTGATAATTGCGGACGCTGCTGCTTGCATAGCGTTCAAGATGGAAAGACAGGTAAAATCAAGCTGCTTGGGGTTGCTTGCCGGTTTTTAGACATATCCACTTGTAACTGTTTGGTCTACAAAGATAGATTCAAAATCAAACCGGACTGCGAGAGGCTTTCCCCAGATAAAATTAGGCGAATAATAAGGTTGCCTTATACTTGTGCATACCGGACCCTTGTCGAAGGCAGGGAGTTGGAGTGGTGGCATCCATTAGTGTCTGGAGATCCTAATACGGTCAATGAAGCCGGGATTTCCGTGCAGGGCAAGGTGGTGACTGGAGCACATGTTCATCCAGATGATTTAGAATATTATACCGCTGGTAAATGAACTGCCTCGCGGCAAGCCACGAGGTATCTAAAAGTTGATTGTACCGATTTTATCGCAGCAAGCTGCGGGGAATTAAACCCTAAAAGAGATTAAAATTTGATATCGGCGATTACGATTTTCGACTTAATTCAGCATTACCCCGAAATCTCCGATTTCAACCGGTGCATAAAAGGGCTACTGGTTACCCCAAAGACCGGATATATTATGGTTTTCACTCTATGTTCCAGAAGGAAGGTGATGTCACCAAAGGGTTATTTATTTGTCCATCCGGTCATGACGTCTTTGATATAAGCTTTACAATTTAATTGATGTAATGGTTCCGTAAGGTCGGCGAGGTGAAATATAAAAAGCGCAAGGGCCGGTAGTTGGGATCATTACAATCAAACTGGTTTGAATAATGCCCCCGAAACACCGATCCTTGCGCCATATTTTTGATAGCACAGGGGTCGAATCCAGTCAATAGCGAAAATGTGGTCCCGAAATCATATTTCAC
>DATFMK010000065.1:0-7835 GCA_035267005.1 Balneolales bacterium | reverse complement strand
GAGAAGCACGCATCTTCATTAAAGTCCTTTGAAATTTGGATTGATTTGATAAAAAGTGCGGATTGGTCAGTTCCTGAAGATATGAAACGAACCTTTAGAAGTGCTGATTTTCTTGGAAATGGAAGTAATCGTGTTGTTTTTAATATAGGTGGAAATAATTATCGAATCATTTGTAAATATCAATTTAGTGAATCTATAATTCATCTTTTTGTAACCTGGATAGGAACTCACGCTGAGTATACCAAGCTTTGCAATCAAGGTGCACAATATACTATTGAAAAATTTTAATAGGTCTAAGTATGAATGCATTAAAGTACACTGTTATTAAATCGGAAGAGCAATACGATGAGTATTGTAAGATTCTTGAAGATCTGGTCTTTGGTGAAAAAGAATTAGTAGCAGAGGATGATAAACAAGATGAAATTGAATTGTTGACTTTACTCATTGAAGATTGGGATGAAAAGCAACGATCTTCCTCAGATACTGATCCAGTTGAACTCATAAAATCACTTATGAAAGATCATAACCTAAACCAACAAGATCTTTCTGAAATTACCGGAGTTGGGAAAAGCTATATATCCGAAATATTGAACTATAAAAAGAGGATGTCAAAAAAGATGATTCGGAATATTGCTAATTATTTTAAGATTAGGCAGGATGCTCTGAATAAGGATTATAAATTACGGGCTAATGATTTGCATACGGTTTGAAATATATCCTCTTTGGCATTTAGGGCTCTTTTGTAGGATTGGTCCTGGAGTTTTTCTTGGCGGTTTTTGGGGATTTGCCCCAATATCTCGTTCCCAACGTCTCGTTGGGAATGCAAAGCCTGAAACTCTGTTTCATTTCTATATCGGACTGTTTTGTAATCACATTTACGAGATGTTCCGGGATTTCAACATATCAACATGCTCAAATAACTTTATATTTCGAAAGGAAAGCAGAGCTTCCGGGTAGTGTTCCTAAACGAGATTTTATTAAGAAAATCTGTAAACGTTTGAAAGACCTAAGAGTTCGGGACAAGTTATCCCTAAGATGACATTTGCTCTCAAGTTATTGTATCGAACTTAAATTATTCAGGTTTTGAGATATATAAAAATACTTTTTGGACAGCCTCACGAGTTTGAAGGGAGACAAGTTTGGATAACGAATATAGATAACAAATTTGGAAAGGAACGAGACCTTTTTAATCACTTATCGATAAATGAAATTTTCGACGATAAGCACCTGGTGACATCTTTGTGATCCGTTTAAACAATCTCCGAAAGAAAGCCGTGTTTTCATACCCCACATTAAAACAAATTTTTTCAATAGATTGATTAGAACGCTCTAATTTTCGTCTGGCTTCTGCGATTCTAAGATTTTGGATATAATTCAACGGCGAATATTTTGTCGCTTTTCGAAATCGACGTTCAAGAGTTCGTCTCGGAAGACCCGACCGATCTACTAACTCTTCCACGGCATTCGATAGCATAAAATTAGATCGTAACCATTTTTGTAGTTGTAGAATCAAAGCATCATCGTGATCCGTTTTGGGTATAAAAATGATATAAGGCGCCTGACCTTCCGCGTGCCACTGCAACATTAGAAAACGGGATATCGCCTGTGCCCCCATCGGACCTATAAACCGGGCTATTAAATATAAGGCGAGATCATGCCAGGACATTACTCCGCCCGTCATAATAAATTCATGATGATCACCAGCAGTGACTAGGATTTCCTTGGTTTTCAGTTTAACATTCGGAAAATTACGATGAAAAGTCGGGGCGAAAGCCCAATGTATAGTCGCAGTTCTACCATCAAGCAGTCCGGTTTCTGCCAATAAAAGAATACCCGTACAGGCCGAACACATGATTGCCCCTTTTGAGTACATGGTACGAAGCCAATTAACAAGTACCGGATATCGTCCTTTCACCCAATCAGGTCCTTTTACCATCATCAATGGCACTATCACAATATCTGTATGTTCTATCTCCTCACATGACTGATGAGTTCCGACGGATAGACCACTCATATCCACCTTCGAATTTGCATCCGGAGCTACAATCTCAACAATAAATGGCTTTTTTGGAAGATCCCGTTCAAACTCCGACAGTAAACTAAATGCATTGAATGTTTCATAGAGTCCGCTTAATGGGGAGACCTGAGTATCAGGAGTGGCCACAAGGGTCACATGAAGAGCGGGCGGAGAGTTAGTCATAATGTATCTCTTTAAATTGGCGTATATCGATCGTTTTTGACGAATTTAATACTTACAGTGTGGGTTAAAAACCTTTATTATAATAATATAAACAATCACTTAAACAAATATAATTGAACAAGGAGAATTCATCATGACAGAACTGAATGGATGGAATATCGAAGCAATGAACAAAGCAATTGACGGCGTCAAAGAACAACCCGAGGCTGGTAAACTAACCTGGCGTAGTCGTGTAGACTGGGATAGTGGATACGGTTTAGATGTACGTACTCGTGAAATTAAGCAGCTTGGTCAAGTGATACAGAGACCTTTCACTTTACGGGGCGACCATCCACCTGAGCTTCTGGGAAATAACACCGGTCCAACCGCCGTGGAAATATTAATGTCTGCTTTAGGTGCCTGTATGGCAGGAACTTTTGCCGCACAGGCGACAGCACATGGAATCAGAATTAAGAATCTGAAGTTAGATCTGGAGAGTATGATGGATCTAAATGGTATGTTTGGCCTGAAACCCATCAGACCGGGGATCTTCAATGTCAAACTCTTGTATCATTTAGATTCGGATGCAGATATATCGGAATTAAAGGAGATTCTTAATGAAGTGAAGTCCTTATCTCCCGTTTTCGATTCGGTAACGAAACCTGCTAAAGTCGATGTGCATCTAAACAAGGTTTAATATCTGATCATAATAATTAAATTACCAGCAGATATGTTTTATAAGTTTTATTGATATATCTGCTGGTTTATTCCTCTCCAAACGTTTTCATAAATTGAGAAGCTTCTCTTCCTCCTTCGTTTCTGACATCGGTATTAGGGGAATTTTTTAATCTATTTAAGTCTACATCTCTTTTTTTTCGGGAAGCAGGACTTTCCACTATGCATTCCCAAAGGGATTTTGTAGATGGATTTAATTCATCATTTTTAGGCGACTCCTATGGGAGCCTGTTTGTTATTAATTGCCACTCTTTGCAACAAACCGTGTGCTCCTCCGGAGCTATTGACATAAACAATAAAAACCCTCATCTCAAATCATCTTAAATCATAAAAGAAATTGATCAGGACTCATCTGTATTATGAAGTGCTAATAACCAATCTGTGCGAATCTGCGATTCTGATGGTATAGCAAGAATCTGAATGACCAAAATTTTCACAATCCTGCCCTACGTCCTCATTGGACGGGTTATTACCGAAACTTTATTTCATCTGTACATCTGACCAAGCTTTTTTACAGTCCGAAAAGCTTCCATTTTTCCATCTTTTTTTACACTGATATTAGATGAATCTTTTGGTTTCTTAAAATATTCATCTCCCCTTTTTCGGGAAGCAGAGCCCCCTCCCTGGCTTTCCCAAATGGAGTTTGGGATCGTGTTTTCCAGAGAAAAATTCCCATTCATGAGTTCGCCCAAAAACCCAAAAATTGATCTTCAGCCTTGATTTCGAGCCATATTCAACACTTATTTTAACGTGAATACGATATAATTATGAACTTATTTTGTTTCATATCCACGGTTGGAAGATCTCTCACCCATAAAGCGGGTTCGAGATGACGCCTTTAAGTGATGTTTTTAAATCTCAACATCATCTTCCCCCATTCGCGTCATTTCGACCAGAGGGAGAAATCTTCAAAGTAAGATCGTTCTTCCAAAACACTATTTATAACAAGATTTTATCTCGAACTCCCGTTATTTTAGGCAAAAACGTCTTTTAGAGAAGACTCCTTAACCCGGATTATTCACCAAGAAATTTTGTCGTGTCCCGAAAGCGTTCGGGATTAAAAATGTACATGAGACGTACAGTGTGATTAAGCATTTTTAAATTCAACGCAGAGCACGGCCAAATTTCGCAGCTTTTTTTTAGCGTCCTCAAAATCGAGGATCGGTTTATTTTTTACAAGTTACTTTATTTACAATATGATATGTATTACTCCATATTGGTTACATGAATAATTCGGGTTAATATTGTTCATTATCACTTCAAACATTGACATTGGACTTCATTATGCATTAGAGAACAACCTGAAGATCAAGAATAATTAGGTCCACCATTTTCGAATAGGCATCCCCGGTTCCAACTTTTCAAATTGTTCACGTTGAGTATCCGTCAGCATCAGCTTAAAACGGTTATCCAACTCAGTTAATTTATTAATTTCATTTGAATTTAATTTACCGGCATTCTGAAGCTCCTGCAGAACATTTCGATTTGTGGTAAGCAACATCCAGTCGCCAGAAAGAATCCAATTATTGATGGCCTCTTCTGATCCAAAATCAATCATTTTTTTGTATTGTCCGAGTATTTTATTCATTCCACTTAGGTATAATTAATTCCATCTTCGAAAGTGATACCTAACACCAAATTATAGAATAAGGTGTGGTCCATCCTCATATTTTTTGATTTTACTAATAATCCATTGTAGAAACAGACGGAGTAATTTCGCCTTCAATTTTCTTAATCCATATTTTGCATATTTAACGTGAGGTTCGTTTAAGCTTATAATCTATGTACTTAATATAAGTAGCTGTTAAATCAGATTATTCTATGACCACCGACCACAGGCGACAGAGAAATGATCTGATAGTAATTAGACATTATTTATTCTGAAAAACCGTATAATCAACGTGAGTTCGGTATCGGAATCATACTTTATGTATCAAAACAGCTCTGTGTCGTCGAAGCTCAGTCGTCCGTCGTCAAGATATGTTATATTTTCACAGGTCGTATTTTTAATGTAATTATTACAACTCTGCGATTCTTATCCAAACCTCACGTTATTTAAAAAACTATCATCATTTCATCACAGATAGAAATGATGAATCTATATCACCAGCCCTTTTTTCTTATAATTGGCATCCACTGCTACACCAACAGCAACACCGATAAGCATCCCCAATGATATCCCCAAAGCAAGATTTTTTAATGAAGTACCTATCGCTGTACCCATTATTAATCCAAGCGCTATATAAATACTCACAAAATATCCTTCAACGAATAAATTATGCTTTTTTTGCATATGGGAAATGATAATCTTTACATTGCTGTTGAAACTTTCTAACTCTTTTTTATTAATGTCGAGGAACCTATTTGTATCTTCCGAAAATTTGAGGATTAAATAAGTATAATTCTGACACTCATCACATTCATCAAAAAATTCAATAAGTCTTTTACTAACACGATCAAGCTGTTTAAAATTGATTTTTTTTGCTGCATTTGAATCTATTGATTCCCCCAGTTTCTTAATAATCTTGTTTAATTCGTCTTTTTGATTTTTCATATCTTCCAAATCCTACTCCCTCTATAATAGAATAAAAAAATAATATCAATACCAAGTTACTCAGTTTTATTTTATACCTATATGCTAATAGATGAATTTATTAAAGTTAAGGCAATATAAATTGCATATCACTTCAATTCCACTTAGGATCAATTAAAAGTTTAATCAACCTTCACCAATCTTTTGCCGATCAGGTTTAATTTATATTCTCTTATTGATTCCGGCGTGAGAATTTCGCCTGACGGACTCTCAAAATGCAGAGCGTCGAAAGGACATTGAACGATACAGGCACCGCACTGTACGCAATCGTCTATTCGTGGTATGGAAGCCATATGCTGTTTATGATCGACTTCAAAACAGTTCTTCGGACAAACCTGTTCACAGAAACCGGCACCTTGACACTTCTCCTCATCAAGCGAAATTCTAAGGAGTCTGTCCTCATGTAATCCGCTTTTATAAATGGGAGTACTGCCCATCAGATCAATATTGATGATTAAAAGAATGGCGAATGAAACAAGGCTCCAGCCTATAACAAAACCCCAGTTAAAGGCGGTAAAAAGAATATTCCAAGAGATAAAGAAGAAAAGAAAAATTACCCATAAGATGATGGGAATACGGCTGAAATCGAATACAATAGTAAATTTACTGAAATTTGTTGTTTTCTTATTTCGTACAAGCCATTTGGAATAAACGGGAAAGAAAATAAATAACAAGAACGACCAGCCCCAAATCAGGATATTAAGCGGTAAAAGAAATCCGTAGTTAAAAGGGAAAACAATGATGGAGGCAATTACAGAGAATGGACAAGCCCACATGACCGCCATCTCAATACGCTGAACGAATGGAAATTCCACCTTATTCATTTCGAAAGATTTCTTGAAATTCCGACGGACGAAAACGGGAATATCCTTGGCGTAAACTGGTCCCCAGATAACCTTCCAGCCTGTCTTTTTCTGAATAATTTTTCCTTCGATGCCTGTAGCCGCAAGCTGAGGAAGAATAACCCTTTTATGTTTAACAAGGTTTTCAATACCGCTTGTTTTGAGTACAGAAACGACGCTGTGATTTGTGAAATGTCCACCGGTAGCGGAGCACCAGACATTATCCCCCTTAGTGTTAGCAACCAGCAGATAGGCATTCATTCCCTTAAGGGCACTTTTAACTCTTTCTACGGTCAGATGATAGTTGCAGGTCAGAAAAACAGGCGAATTTTCATCGGGATGGCCAATTTTGATGAGACCGGTTTTGCAGGGTATTGGAAAAGCTCTCAGTAAAGTCTCGATAATATTGATGATAACATATTTAAGATAATTCATTCCGGCATATTATCCTTTTTAATAGCCATAAGTTCAATAAAATTTTTCATGTGATTCAGTTTTACTGAGTCGATTGTCAGCCCGGCTTTTTTAACTTTTTCCGGTAAATTTCTGACAGCATGGGACGTTGTTTGTGTTAACAGCCAGGTTATGGCTTTAAGGGGAATCCTAAAAAGAGATTCGAGTAACATTAATAAAACGATTTCAGGTTCAGTTTCATCGGCAACAAGTAAAAATCCACCCGCTTTTAAAATCCTGTTTATTTGTTTCAGAGTGAATGTCTGTTCATCTTCAGACAATTCCGAAAAACACAAGCCGCTCATAATGACATCAAAACTAAGAGATTCTATGTTTTCCAGTTCGGCAACGCCCATTTCACAAAGTTCTATGTTCTGTGAAAGATTCATCTCATCAGCACGCTTCCTGGCTATTTCCAACATTTGCGGATTCACGTCGATACCTTTGACCACGGCACCCTTGGCAGCCGCTTTCAATGTGAGCGCGCCGGTACCGCAGCCGATGTCAAGTACCTTCTGATCCTTTTTAATATGAGTGACTAACCGGTTATAAACCTGTTCCAATTTACCAAAAGAAAGGATATTTATTCCCTTATCATATCGGTCAGGTGCGGATTCCAGTATTCTCATTAAAACATATGTGCTCATAAAATTCCTTGAAAAATAACATAAGGCAATTATGTAAAATGTCGCATTACCAATTCAGACATTCAATCATCACGTTAGTAATAAAAAGTGTGGAAAACCAAAAATCACAATTTGAGCATCCAATTAACCCGCGAAAAGATGTAAAGGTTTTAAATAGAAAAAGCAAAGAGCTTAAAGAATAACTTTTCAAATCCACTTAGGTGCGATTAAAAGAGGAAGCGGCGGAAGAAATGAACGCTTCAATACGTGATTTCAATTCCACTTAGGTGCGATTAAAAGAACCAGATCCATGCCAGGCTGACTTCCGAAAAACCCATTTCAATTCCACTTAGGTGCGATTAAAAGACTTTCAGAAGAACCTTGAACCCACGCTCAAAAAGTATTTC
>DATFMK010000064.1:0-3726 GCA_035267005.1 Balneolales bacterium | reverse complement strand
CATATTATATTGAAAATAAAAACTTTGTTAAAAAATAACACTTACCTCAATTATGAGGAGTCTAAAAAGAGCAGCGAAATTTTGCCGTGCTCTGCGTTGAATCAAAAAATGCTTAATCAACGTACCTTTGTACGTTTCATGCGCATTTTTAATTCGGCTTGATCACAACAAAATTTCTTGGTGAATAATCCGGGTTTACAGCTATTGTCAGCGGCCCATCGTCAATCGTTATATCGATTTCAAATTATATTAATTCGGATTAACAACTAACTACCAACCACAAACCACTTTTGGTGCCTGTTTTTAATATAAGGCAGGGGGATAACATTTAATTGTTTTATCGAACATCACGTTTGTTAAGAGAAATATGATGTTAAAATGCTTACCAAAGGATCCATTCTTGATAGTTACGGATATAAATATTATCAGATCTGTCCAGAACGTTAATAAAAAAGCTATTGCATTGCCCAACTATTTTGGGCCTTTCATGGTAACGTGAATAATTCGGGTGGGCGTTTCTAGCCTTTCTTAGATGGACCCCACCATTGAGGTGGAGCCCATCAACAAATGTTCCTCATGATGTCACTTACGGTATCGATTTCTAAATGGAATCCTCCCCAATTTTAAATCCAAATGTTGGAACTATCATCGATGGGCTCCACCTAATGCTTTTCCGGAGTGGGGTCCATCTACCTCTTTGTCAAACCGGATCTGAGATCGCTATCGATTTTTGTACCGCCATAAAAAAATTATTCCCAAACGATTTTAGAGCGTTTTATTTCATTGGGGGATTGATCGTTCAAATATTAAATAATCTGTCCTAAATAAACCGTTTAAGCATGATTTCTTAATATCAAAAACGTTTTGGACAGCTATGAAATATTATTTCATATTTAGCAAGTAAAATTATTTGCATGCCTATATATTGATTATCGTCAATAAAGAAACAGAATGGAAAAATGATATAATTCAAGAGAATATTTGAGCAATAATATTGCATTAATTTATAGTATATATGGATAGATATTTGCATATCTATAATGGAGAATATTTCTATATCCACTCATATCAGTATATACTCAATTATTAGTTTCTATGTTGCTAAACCACTAATAATTAATAAATAACTAAATAAAAGATTTATTTATACGATTTAGAAAGAGAGTACAAAAAAAGTTTATATCAAATGTTTGATGCAAAAAAAACAATAGTATGCGAAAAGTCAGTATCTATATTTATATTTCATTTATTTTATGAAAATGCAAAAAATAATGAAAATTATAATTGTTTGTTGATTGTTATTCTGCAAAATTTTAACATTAGATCATGAAAACGCTTCTAAGAGATGTAATCTAAGTTGAAGCGCTTCTAAATAAAATTGGGGGAGTTACCCAATAAATATACAATAGATCATAAACCAAGGATGTGGGGAATCATGAAAACCAATACTACATTCAAATTTTTAATACTAATAATGAGTTTTTTCTGGTTGACGGCTACTGTAGCCTTCAGTCAGAATAAAGAAGGCGGCAATTATACTGTAAAAGGTAAGATCACCGATTCATCGAACGGTACGACTTTACCAGGAGCAAATATTGTTGTGAAAGGTACAACCAATGGTACCTCTACGGATGCAAAAGGGAATTATTCCCTTAAGGTATCTTCGTTACAGGATACTTTGATTGTATCTTATATAGGATATCAATCTAAGACTATTCCTGTCAAAGGTCGAAATGTCATTAATGTAAAATTGGCGTCGCAGGCTATTACCGGGCAACAGTTGGTTGTTATTGGTTATGGTACTGAAAAGAAAGCACTTGTAACCGGTTCCATATCTTCTGTGCAAACCGGTGATCTTAAAGAAATGCCCGTTACCAATGTCGAGCAATCAATGCAGGGAAGAACATCTGGTGTTACGATTGCTTCAAGTTCCGGTGCACCGGGTGCCGCTGCTACAGTAAGGATTCGGGGAACAACGTCAATCAATAATAGTAACCCACTGTATATTGTTGATGGCGTGCCTATTGATAACGGCGGAATTGGTTATCTTAATCCTGATGATATCGCCTCTATTCAAGTTTTGAAAGATGCGGCATCAGCGGCCATTTATGGTACCCGTGCTGCGAATGGTGTTGTTCTGATCACGACCAAAAAAGGTCAGGTTGGACATCTTCAAGTACATTATAGCAGTTATATGGGGCTTCAGCAGCCAGCTAAGAAATTGAGTTTACTGGATGCTACTCAATATGCTACGCTAAGAAACGAATCTTCAATAGCGGCAGGTAATGGAATTATATTTCCAAATCCACAAGCACTGGGTAAAGGTACAGATTGGCAAAATGCGATTTTTAATAATCATGCAGCCATCTTGAATCAAAATATAAGTTTAAGTGGCGGTACCAATAAAATAACGTATTACGCTTCACTCGGATATTTTGATCAGCAAGGTATCGTTGCCAGTCCGATTTCGCATGATAAGAAGTTTACTGCCATGTTGAATACCACTCTTAATGTAAAGAGCTGGTTGAAATTCGGTGAAAATTTCAGTTACACCTATGATAAAACCAGAGGAAGTTTAAATACCAATAGCGAATTTGGCGGACCGTTAAGTTCAGCAATTAATCTGGATCCCATCACGCCATTAGTGGTTACTGATCCCAAAGCAGCTAATAGTAACCCATATAGTAACAATCCGGTTATTAGAAACGCACAGGGACAGCCTTATGGTATTTCTTCTATCGTTGGCCAGGAAATGACAAATCCGTTAGCTTATATCCAGACGCAATTGGGTAACTATGGTTGGTCACATAATATTGTTGGTAATGTTTATGCACAAATTGAACCGATTAAAGGGTTACAGATTAAATCCAATATTGGTGCTAAACAAGCATTCTGGGGTAACGATAGTTTTACACCCCTCTTCTATCTAAGTGCAACGAATGAAAATCTTGTGAATGCCAACTATTATCGGGCGATGCAACAAGGCTTGATCTGGAACTGGGATAATACGGTTACCTTCACTAAAGATTTTGGTGAAAATCACATGAAGTTCCTGTTAGGAACCAGTGCTCAAAAAAATAGTGCTGACGGTGTAAATGGAACATATCAGGGTATCCCGGTTAATACGTTTAATCAGGCTTCCATGAACTTTTCCGTGCCTACCGATCACAGAATCGCAGGCGGTTATGAAAATCAGCCTTATGCACTTAATTCCTACTTCGGACGTGTTACTTACAATTATGAAAGTAAATATCTGTTGACTGCTATTTTGCGTGTAGACGGTTCTACCCGTTTTGGTAGTGCGAATCGATATGGTCGATTCCCTTCAATTTCAGCTGGATGGGTTCCAACGCTTGAGAACTTCTGGCCACAAAATAAGGTGATCAACTTCCTGAAAATTCGTGCATCATATGGTGTAAACGGTAATGATCAGTCGTTAGGAGATTTTCAATATGAATCAACGATTGGCGGTGGCCGTGACTATGTATACGGTCCGGGTACAATTTATACCGGTTACAGTCCGAATGCACCCTCTAACCCGAACCTCAAATGGGAACAAACGAGTCAGCTCGATGTTGGATTTGATGCCAGCTTGTTTAATGATTTTACTTTAACATTCGATTACTTCAACAAGAAAACCAGCGGGATGTTACGTCAGGTACAAATCCCCGGATATGTTGGAGCTACCGGAGAACCGTTTGGTAATGTTGCCAGTCTTACTGACAA
>DATFMK010000063.1:0-2343 GCA_035267005.1 Balneolales bacterium | reverse complement strand
ATAAATCTATGGGGGCAATATCTATTTTCTGCTCCTCTTGCCTGCTTAATTCTAAGGCCAGTTTGGCAGCCTCTTTGTAATCCCTGACAACATGAATGTATTTGCCGGCAGTATTGAAACGTCGGCCTATTTTAACGGCGATGGACAGTTGGGGTGATAAATTGCAGAAAATCAATGATAAAAGACGCTTATCATTGTTCATCGTGGTGGTAAAATATCTTCGTGCCGCCGTGCTTGAACCCCTTAAAAAAGCATAATCTTGGATTTGGACATATGGGCCGTTGCCTCCTGATATGAAACTGCCAACTTTCTCCCTGAGTACTGATGAATTTCGAACCCCGTTAAGATCTGCACGCCCTTTCGGCAAACTGTAGAGGATAGAACCCCCGATTATCTGAAAATTGGCGATAAAAGTATCGCTGACTTTTTGATTAATCCATTCAGGAACGGAGAAAACCTTGAGCCCTGTTACGGGACAAAAAAGAGTCAATGCAAAATCCTTCCTTTAGTTCTTTTTATAAATGTCATGCTTGCTTGCATCACTTATAACACGTAAAATTCGATGATATTTTTGATGTTCTTTATTTCAACAGTATTAAAAAAGAGTGCCACCTGCTTGATAAAATGTGGGGTCAAATCATGAATCGGTTTTTTTCAAGTTCTCTTCCCGGTTGTTTTTCCACAGGTACTTCAAGTGATATATCTTTCAAGCCAACGATGGCACGATTAACGATGGACACCAAAGATTCACCGGTACGATTTTGTTTTCGTAGCAATATGTTGCTGGCCGCTGGAGAAAGCATGATTTATATGCGTCTTCTGCCTGCTTTTTTCCCCTATAGCGATTCGATCTTTTTCTGTCAGATATTCGTCTTTCGTCTAATGTTTCCATCTGTTAATTCCTAACTTGTAAAAATAGCTTTCGCTTTGATAATACGCTATGGCATCAAGTTCATCCGCTTCAACAGTATCAATTTCTTTATATTCAACATCATCAGGACAACTAAGGCAAAAGATTATTTTTTAAATATTTTAACATGTGATTTCTTCAGACGTACCTTTTCTGTTTCCATATTTATATGGGCCGATGGGTTAAAAAACACAATATTATTTTCAGCCTTGAGTAATAATTGCCTAACCAGTGATTATACAGTTCTGTTTGTCGTGTAAATTTTAACAAAATACAGAAAAGTTGTAAAATATGATGCTTTCAAATTTCAGATCATTTGCCACGACATGAAATTTATTGAAATCCTTAAATATAGATCACAAACTGTAAATATCAAGTCGAAATCTTTAAATAGATATCCTATAAACTGTAAGGTTGCCAGGAATTGTCGTGCCGGCAAATTGATTGATAATGGTATGGGATAAATCTTGGTCCGTGGCGTTACGATAATGGCTTGTTTTTAATCACCACTTTTAAACCGATTTAAAAGGTTTCGTATGGATGAAGGGTACCATTTATCTTTATCGTCGAATGTCGGGTAACCTTTGTCGTTGAGGGTCTTGGATATTTGCCACTCATCCCGACCTTTCTTGTCCATTTCACGGATCAGATCATGGATCGATTTTTGTTCGAGATCTCTTTCCGGTTGCGGTTCCACAGGCACTTCAAGTGATGTCTCCTTCAGCCCGGCGATGGCACGATTAACGATGGATACCAAAGATTCACCGGTTCGATTTTGTTCCCAGACCAATATTTCATTGACCGCCGGAGAAAGCATGACCTGTATGAGCCTTCCGCCTTCCGCCTTCTTTTTCCCCCTATAGCGATTCGATCTTTTTCTGTCAGATATTCGTCTTTCATGTAATGTTGCCAATAGGTTCTCCTATTTTAATGTAATGTTACATGCAACACTACATGTACCAGAAAATTTTAGTCATGTCAAGGGTCAGAAAATGGAGGATAGTGCCTGCTACTTCCATCTTGTCGCTATGGGGACTTAAATCATTCAGGCCTTATAAGTACCCGCGCAAGATCGAGTTCACCGAGATCCTGCCCAAGACCGTCACTGGCAAAATCCGGCGAGTGGAACTCAGGAACAGGGAGTGGGGGGAGTAAGTCCCTGGCAGCATCGGGTGAAGAATCGGGTGAAATGGCCTCAATTTTAACGATATTAAAACGGTTGATACCTGTTTTTGCGACAAATTTCTTCCCTGGGTAAATTACAGGTCTATCATTTTGGTTGTTCACGTATATTATAAAGGGGCACTGATATTGTTAAGTGCATCGCCGGACCGGGCCGTACGATACGGGTTCTTTTGGGTTTTTGCGGTAACTTTTACAAGTCTAGGGGATTTGGCATAATTGGGCTTCTTTGCGGTTTTCCCGGGAATATC